>DATAJI010000225.1:0-2331 GCA_036262195.1 Solirubrobacteraceae bacterium | reverse complement strand
TCGCGCGACAGCGCCGCCCACGTCTCGCGCACCAGCTGCTCGTGGCTCACACGCCACATCTTGCCCGGCCATTAGCATGGGATCAAGTGCACGCGCGCGTCCTCGTTCGCCCCAAGGCCGGCATCCTCGACCCGCAGGGAGCAGCAGCCGAGCGCGCGCTGGCGGCGCTCGGTTTCGCCGGCGTCGGCGCGGTGCGGATCGGGCGGCTGATCGAGCTCGAGGTCAGCGACCCGGCCACGCTGCCGCAGATGTGCGAGCGACTGCTCGCCAACCCGCTCATCGAGGAGTACGAAGTGCAGCTCGACGACAGCGCGTCGTGAAGTTCGGCGTCGTCGTCTTCCCCGGCAGCTGTGACGACGTCGACGCGCAGCTCGCCTGCGCCCGCGTCGCCGACGTCACGGCGCTCTGGCACGCCGACCACGACCTCCAAGGCGTCGATGCCGTCGTCATTCCCGGCGGCTTCTCCTACGGCGACTACCTGCGCGCCGGCGCGATCGCGCGCTTCGCCCCGATCATGACCGAGGTGATCGATTTCGCGCATGCGGGCGGCCACGTGATGGGGATCTGCAACGGCTTCCAGGTCTGCTGCGAGGCCGGCCTCCTGCCCGGCGCGCTCCTCACCAACACGAGCCTCCGCTTCGTCTGCCGCCAGGTCACGCTCGAGCTCGTCAACCCCGACACCGCTTTCACACGCTCACTCGCCCCCGCTGCCCGCCTCTCGATCCCGGTCAAGCACACGACGGGCCGCTATTACGCGCCGGCAGCCGACCTCGACCGCCTCGAGGCTCAGGGCCAGGTCATCCTCCGCTACGCGCCCGCCGACAACCCAAATGGCTCGCTCCGTGACATCGCCGGGGTAACCAACGAGCAGGGCAACGTCTTCGGGCTGATGCCCCACCCCGAGCACGCGGTCGATCCGCTGAGCGGGTCTAGCGATGGCCTCGGGCTATTCGCCTCCCTGCGGGACTCGCTTTCGGGGTCTTTGGTCTGATGTCGGCGAAGCTAGCGCCGCCCGATGGCTTCCAGAGGGCGCTCGATCTCGGTCTCAAGGCCGACGAGTACGCCCGCATCGTCGCGCTGCTCGAGCGCGAGCCGAACGTCGTCGAGCTGGCGATGTTCTCGCTGCTGTGGTCCGAGCACTGCTCCTACAAGCACTCGAGGCTCCTGTTGCGCACGCTTCCGAGCGAGGGTCCGCGCCTCGTGATGGGGCCGGGCGAGAACGCCGGCGCGGTCGACGTCGGCGACGGCTGGGCGGTCGCTTTCAAGGTCGAGTCGCACAATCATCCGAGTGCGGTCGAGCCGTTCCAGGGAGCCGCGACTGGCGTTGGCGGCATCTTGCGCGACATCTTCGCCGTCGGTGCCAGGCCGATCGCGGTGCTCGACTCGCTGCGCTTCGGCGAGCCCGGCAGCGAGCGCACGCGCTACCTGCTCGACCGCGTCGTCGCCGGCGTCGGTCACTACGGCAACTCGATCGGCGTGCCGACGATCGGCGGTGAGGTCTACTTCGAGGCGCCCTACGAGCAGAATTGCCTCGTCAACGCGATGTGCGTCGGCCTCGTCCGCAGCGAGCGGCTGATCCGGTCCGCCGCCGCCGGCGCCGGCAACCTGCTCGTGCTGTTCGGCGCCGCCACCGGGCGCGACGGGATCGGCGGCGCCTCCGTGCTCGCCTCGGCCGAGCTCGGCGAGGCTGACGCCGACAAGCGCCCGAGCGTGCAGATCGGCGACCCGTTCGCGGAGAAGAAGCTGATGGAGTGCTCGCTCGAGCTGCTCGACCGTGACCTCCTCGTCGCGCTCCAGGACCTCGGCGCCGCCGGCCTGACGTCCGCTGTTCCGGAGATGGCGAGCAAGGGCGGCGTCGGGGTCGACATCGACATCGCACAGGTGCCGCTTCGCGAGGTTGACATGGAGCCGTTCGAGATCATGGTCTCCGAATCCCAGGAGCGGATGCTCGGAGTCGTCGAGCCGGAACGGCTCGACGAGCTCCTCGCGACCTGTGCCCATTGGGAGGTCGGCGCCGCAGTGATCGGGGAGGTCACCGAGACCAAGGCGATCCGCCTCTTCGACGGCGACGAGCTGATCGGCGAAATGCCGGTCGATGTCCTGGTCGACGGCTGCCCCCTCTACGAGCTCAACCCCGAGCGACCGCCGGCAGACCTCTATGCCCCTCCAGCGCGCACCCTCGACAGCACGGACCCGCAAAGCATCCTGCTGTCTCTACTGGCGAGTGCAAATATCGCCGACAGGCGATATCTGTATGAGCAGTACGACTGCGTCGTCCAGTCCCGGACGCTCCGCCGGCCGGGCGGCGCCGACGCCGCGGTGCTCCTGCTT
>DATAJI010000224.1:0-2465 GCA_036262195.1 Solirubrobacteraceae bacterium | reverse complement strand
CCACCAACGAACCCGCCTAGCAGGAGCCGCCGCGCCAACGTTTGCGCCGAGCCGAGACCGGGCTAGCGCGAGTTGCCTCGCCCAGAGGTCGGAAGGCCGCCGTCGTTCGGCGCGAAGCGTCGAGGACGCCGGCCCCTCTCTACACGAAATCTCCACGCCACTACCCGAGATCTTGATGCGACCTTGACGTAGCGAGTCCTAGGCTCGCTGGCGTGACTGATGTTCTCGCGGTCGTACTGGGAATCGTGGCGTTCGCGCTGCTGTTTCTCCTGCTCGAGGGGATCGATCGCATATGACGCCGCTTGGCGCATTCATCGCCCACATGAGCGGCGCCGACTTCTTCGGGCTTGTCGTCTCGGTGCTGATCTGCGCCTACCTCCTCTATGCGCTGCTGCGCGGCGAGAAGTTCTAGGAGACCAGCGTGACGGTCAACGGCTGGCTGCAGATCCTCGTCTTCTGCGCGGTGCTGATCGCGGTAGCGCCGCTGCTCGGCGGCTACATGGCGAAGGTCTACACCGGTCGTCGCGTCTTCCTGACGCCTGTCGTCGCGCTGCCGGAGCGCCTGCTCTATCGCGCGATGGGCATCGACCCGGAGCGCGACCAGGACTGGAAGTCCTACGCGAAGAGCCTGATCATCTTCTCGCTCGCCGGCTGGCTGATCCTCTACCTCGTCCTGCGCACGCAGTCGATCCAGCCGTGGAACAACTACGGCGGCGTCGCTTTCCACGCCGCGCCGTGGAACGTCACGTTCAACACCACGTCGTCGTTCCTGACGAACACGAACTGGCAGTACTACGGCGGCGAGACAACGCTGACCTATTTCAGCCAGATGGTCGGCCTGACGGTGCAGAACTTCGCCTCGGCGGCCGTTGGCATTGTCGTCGCGATCGCGCTGATCCGCGGGATCGCCAACCGCACGAGTTCGAGCCTCGGCAACTTCTACTCGGACATGGTCCGAACGATCCTCTACGTGCTGCTGCCGCTCGCCTTCGTCAGCGCGCTGGTGCTGATCTCGCAGGGCTCGATCCAGAACATTTCGCACTACGTCGGCGTCCACGGCATCAGCGGCCTCGCGCAGACGATCGCGATGGGGCCGGTCGCCTCGCAGGAGGCGATCAAGCTGCTCGGCACCAACGGCGGCGGGTTCTTCAACGTGAACTCCGCGCACCCGTTCGAGAACCCCAACGGCTTTACGAACTTCTACGAAATGCTGATCGTGCTCGCGATCCCTGCGGGACTCGTGTTCACCTACGGCAAGATGGTTGGCTCGCGCCGCCAGGCGATCGCGGTCTTCGCGACGATGTTCATCCTCTTCTTCGCCGCGGTCACCGTTGCCTATGCCGCCGAGGCGCACGGCTCGGCCGCACAGCATGCGGCCGGCCTGCACACCCAGGTGATCGCCAACTCGACCGGCGGCAACCTCGAAGGCAAGGAACAGCGCTTCGGCATTGCCAACTCGGCGCTGTTCGACGTCGTCACGACGGTCACCTCGTGCGGCGCGGTCAACAGCTCGATCGAGTCCTTCACGGGCCTCGGCGGCGCGATCCCGTTCGCCAACCTGTCGGCCAGCGAGGTGATCTTCGGCGGCGTCGGCACCGGCCTCTACTCGATCCTCCTCTACGTGCTGTTAGCCGTCTTCCTCGGCGGCCTGATGGTCGGGCGAACGCCGGAGTTCCTCGGCAAGAAGATCGAGGCGCGGGAGATCAAGCTCGTCGCTCTCGGACTGCTGATAACGCCGCTCACGGCACTCTTCTCGACCGCCTTAGCGACCGCGAGCGCGGCCGGTCGCGCGTCGATCGATACGGCGGTCAGCGGCGCCGGCCCCCAGGGCTTCTCGGAGACCTTCTACGCCTACCTCTCGCAGGCCAACAACAACGGCTCGGCATTCGCCGGCTACACGGGCTACGACGGAACGTTTGGCAACGTCGCCGGCGCCCACGGCGTCACGTTTGCCGATCTCCTCGGCGGCTTCACGGCCCTGTTCGCCCGTTACGCGCCGATCCTCTTCGCGCTCGCGGTAGCCGGTGCCCTCGCCGGCAAGCGCGTCAGCCCGGTCGGTCTCGGCACGATGCGCACTGACAACGCGACGTTCGTCGTGCTGCTGATCGGCGTGATCATCCTCGTCGGAGCGCTCACCTTCTTCCCCGCCCTGCTGCTCGGACCGGTTGTCCAGGCGCTCACCGGACACCTCTACAAGTGATGCGACGCGACCTGCTGATCGCCTTCCGCTCGATGATCGTGATCACAATCCTGTTCGGGCTCGGTTACCCGCTGCTCGTCACCGCTGTCGGCCAGGTGATCTTCCCCGGAAAGGCCGGCGGCTCGCTGATCAAGCGCGACGGCGTCGTCGTCGGCTCCGCGCTGATCGGCCAGCAGTTCTACGAGAACGTCGTTGGCGCAAACGGCAAGGTCGAGATGAGCAACGGCGAGCCGATCACCCAACCCGACCCGAAGTACTTCCAGAC
>DATAJI010000223.1:0-4147 GCA_036262195.1 Solirubrobacteraceae bacterium | reverse complement strand
AGATCACGCCGCGCGTGACCGGTTGCACGCCCAGCTTGACCGCGATGCCCTGCTGGCGCAGCTGACATCGGCCGAGAGCGACCAGCCGGCCCTCGCGCAGTCCTCGACGGCAGACCAGGGTGAGCACGTCGCGCCGACTCGCCCCAAACACGACGGCGCCACCGACGGCTGGCGGGAGACGTTCTGGAGAGTCTTTGGACTTTCACAAAATCCGATGATGCTGCTCGATCAGGATCGGCGGATCGTGGCCCTGAACCACGCGCTCGTCGAATCGTTGGGCTACTCGCGTGAACGGATGCTCGGCCTGCGGCTCGACACCTTCTACGATCAGATCGAGTGGGAGCTGCTCGACGCGCACTGGCGCGCGTTCCAACGCCGCGGGACCTTCGATGGCGACCGCACGATGGTCAACGCAAACGGCGAGCGGGTGAAGGTCCACTACGCGGCGCATTGGGCTCAGATCGCGGGCCGTAGCCTTGCGCTCTACGTGGCGCTTCAGACGCGCTCGGAGCCACGAGCCGTAAAGACGCCGCAACTGCGGACGGGCGAGTCGCTGTCGCCACGCGAGCTCGAGGTGCTCGGCTGGGTCGCGCTGGGTAGGCGGGCATATGAGATCGCCGCCGAACTCGGGATAGCGCCGACCACGGTCGAGTCGCACGTCCGCAGCGCGATGCGAAAGGTTGGCGCGCGCTCACAGGCGCAGCTTGTCGCGATCGCGTGCGCCAACGACGTGCTCGATCTGCGCCCGCTCGAAACAGCGCCGGCGACGCGATAGAGCGCCACCACCGGTAACACCTACCGCGGGGGACCGCGCCCGTACCGGCGCGCCTGAATTTCGTGATGCGACATTTGCTGTTGTGCCGCAACATGCGTCTATGGATCTGGACCGGTTCTACGAGGCGCGTCCCGTGGCGCGGGCGTTGATCGGCACTTCCGACGAAGAACGCGGGTTGATCGTGAGTGCGAGCAACGCGCTTGCTGATCTGCTCGCCTGCGACTGCGCTGCGCTCGTTGGCCGGGCACTGGTCGACTTCGTTCACCCCGACGATCGACGGCGAGCCCGTAAGGAGTTCGCGCGGTTGGTCGTCCGTGGCCGCGCGACCTACGACGGAGTCGGGCGGCTGCTCGCGGCCAACGGCGATGTCCGCTGGCTGACGGTGCACGCGAGCCTCGCGCCAGACTGCGAGCGGCAGCGGCTCGCCGTCCACGCCCTCGCAATGCCGGTGCGGCCGTTGTCCGTCAAGGTCGCAAACGCGCGACGGACGAGCAGCACCGACCGGCTCGGCGTTGCGCTCGACCTCGAGCCGGCCGCGCTGACCAGGAGTGCCGCGTGAGCGGATCGCGAGCGCTCGGAGTCCGCGTAGCGATCGACGACTTCGGCTCCGGCTACAGCTCGCTCGCCTATCTGCACCAGCTACCCATCGATGAGCTGAAGATCGACCGGTCGCTGCTCTCCACCGGCACGGCGCCCAGCGGGTCCTCCGACGCGTTGATCCGGACGATCGTCCAGATCGGCAGAGCACTCGGCATCCGCACTCTCGCCGAGGGGATCGAGGACCCTGCACAGCTTCACCGCCTCCAGCTCAGCGACTGTGACCGCGGGCAGGGCTTTCTCCTGTCACGGCCCGTCGAGGCCGGAGCCGTCGAAGCGTGGATCAGCCCCGCGCGCTACCGGCCAGCCAGCTCGACGGCGGGCAGGCGCGACGCCGCGGCCGGCGGGCGCGTCAAGCGATCCATGCCCGCCGGTGAGCGCCCGTCGCGCATGCCGGTGACGAGCGCAAGATGACCGACGTCGTAGCTGTCCCGCCTCGAAGCACCGCGCCGCTCGTGCTGGTCGCGGAGGACAGCCCCGTCAATCAGGTCCTCGCCGTTCGGATGCTCGAGCGATGCGGCTGTCAGGCCGACGTCGCCGGCAGCGGAGTCGAAGCGCTGGCGATGCTCTCAGCACGTCGCTACGACGCGGTCCTGATGGACTGCCAGATGCCCGAGATGGACGGTTACGACGCGACGCTCGAGTTGCGCCGCCGCGAGCGCGGCGCCCGCCACACGCCGATCATCGCACTGACGACCGAAACGAACCGCGAGCGCTGTCTCGAGTCGGGGATGGACGACTACCTCAACAAGCCGGTGCGACTCGGCCTGTTCATCGAGACGGTGCGACGGTGGCTGCCGCTAGAGCTGCGCGACTGGATCGTCGAGTAGGTCCGCGGCGTGCGACCGCCGCGCGCTGTGGCGGTGGGCGTCGATCGCAGCGCGCACGCCGTTGATCAGCATCTGCTCGTCGATGCCCGTGCGCAGGTAGGTCATGCACCGGCGGTCAGCAGCTCGACCAGGTCGGCCGCGGTCTCGTCGACCGAGAGGATGACGATGGCGGTATCCGGTGAGTCTGCCCGGATCTCGCGCGTCGCCCGCACCGCACCGCCACCCGGCACGTTGACGTCGAGGATGACCCCTTCGGGGGACTGGGCCGCGACAATCGCGACGGCCTCCGGAGCGTCCTTCGCCGCCCCCACGCATTCGAAGCTGTCACTGAGCTGCGCGATGACCGTCGAGCGCACGACTTCGTCGTCGTCGGCGATCACGAGCCGTGGGCGGTGGGGGCCAGCCTCGAAGCTCTCGTCAGAGGCGGCCATCGCGGAGTGGTGCTGAGTGGTGGGTAGCGAGGGGGCGGGAATTATGTTGCCTGCCATCCCGTCGACCAGTGGCGGCGAGGACTGCAGTCGAGCTATACGCGCCCGATCAGCGACCGTGCTCAGCCGCGCGCGGCGATCAGCTTGAGGGGAACCAGGTGTCGGTGAAGCTCTCGCCGGTCCCGTCGAGCTGGCTGGGCGAGGCACCGGGACTCGCGAGCATCTCGACCGGCGCGAACGTGAAGTCGAAGATCGGGCCGCTCGCGCTGGCGTCGGTCGCTTTCGCGCCGGTAAACGCCACGGTCGCGAAGTTCGCGAGCGGGGGCAGCGACGACCCGACCTTGGGGCGCTCGGCAATCCACTCGGCGGAGGATTGCGCCGGCGCCGACCAGTTGAACTGCTTGCTGACCTGCCAGGACTCGGTGCTGTCAGTGATCGTGAGCGTCCAGAGGTGCTCGCTGACGCTCACCGACGCGGTCATCGAGTCGCCCGGGCTGACGTAATTCCCGAGCTTGACTTCCATGCCCGCGTTGACGCTGCTGTCGCCGTAGAGCTCGTACCAGGCATCGTAGGAGGCGCTGCCGCTGACGCAGTCGCTCTCGGTTCCGTCCTGCTCGACCGTGGCGCTCGATTCGCCGTCGATCCCGACCCAGTCGGCCGAGTAGCTGTCGCTCGAGCTGCAAGTCACGGCCGGCACGGTCCACGCACCGCTCACGGCAGAGAAGGTGCCGCCGGTCGCGACGTAGCCGGACCAGTTCGAGCTCGTTTGATCAGTGAGCGTGAGGGCGGCCGCGCCGCTCGTCGCGCTGCCGACCGCGTTGGTGAAGACGGCGCGATATTCGTAGCCGCTCTCCTGCCCGCTCGTCGTGAAGAGGTAAGTGCTCGACGTGGCGCCGGCGATCGAGCCCCAGGTGTTGCCGCCATCGGTCGAGACCTGCCACTGCACGCTCGGAGCGGGCGTGCCCGAGGCCGCCGCGGTGAAGCTCCCGGGGTTGCCGGCGGCGACGGTTGCGCTCGACGGCTGCGTCGTGACCTGCGGTGCGGTGCCGATCGTCAACGTCGCCGGGCTCGACGTCGCGGCGCTCGAGCTGTTCCAGAAGACGGCCTCGAACTCGTCGCCGCTCTGCGCGGCGGTAGCCGTGAACGAGTACGTCGACGACGAGGCGCCGAGGATCAAGCTCCAAGTGGCGCCACCGTCGGTTGAGAGGAGCCACTCAACACTCGGCGGCGGCCCGCCCGACGCGGCAGCGGTGAAGCTCGCCGTCGCCCCCGCGGCGACCGTCTCGCTCGTGGGGTTGGCCGTGATCTGTGGCGCCGCCCCATTGGTCGACGTCGAGAACGTCGATGGGCCGTGGCCGTTCTCGCGCACTGCGACCGTCGGGGCCTTGCGCTGCCCGTGCTTGCCGCTGACCTGGAGCGAGAGCTTGTAGGTGCGCCGCGACGTGCCGCTGTTGGCAGCGAAGTGGACGGTGAACGACGCCTCGCCTGAAGCACAGCGGATCGAGTGCGGCAGCGAC
>DATAJI010000222.1:0-6914 GCA_036262195.1 Solirubrobacteraceae bacterium | reverse complement strand
GTGCTCGCAATCGAAGCAGGCTCGCTCCGCCTTGGGCCGCTCGGGTTCGCCTGGACCTGGCTACTCGTATTCGCGGGCGCGGAGGTTGGTCCGTTCGCGCTGGTCGCGTTCTCGCTCGCCGGCGCACTCGCCCTCACCGCTGGGTTCGTGCTGGTGCACCCGAGCACCCGCGGCACGCCCGAGAACATCCAAATCACCGTACGCGGCCCAGCGACTTACGCCGGCCCGGGCTCGTTGGGGGGGACTGACTCGGCACTTCGTCGGCTGGCTCGCTAACAGGGCGCTCTCTGTCGAGCCGCTCGACCGAGGCCAACTCCTCAGCTCATGGGAGCTTGTGCTCGTAGCCACGCAGCTTTATCTCGCCTGCGCTGTCGCGGAATCGGGCGCCGCGCCCTTCGTGGACCTCGCCGATCCAGCGCAGCGTCGGGACCGCGGCTTCGGCCCTGCCGCGGTCGCCCGGGGCTACGCAGACCAGCAGCTCGTAGTCCTCGCCGCCGCTGGCGGCGAACGCGGCGGGCGCTTCACCGAGGGCGAGCGCAACCTCCGCCACGCCGGGAGTGAGCGGCAGCGCGTCGAGGTCGATGTCCAGCAGCACGCCGCTTGCTTTGCCGATGAGCGTGGCATCGCTCGCCAACCCATCCGACAAATCGATCATCGCCCGCGCGCCGGCACCGGCCAGCAACCGGCCCTCCAACAGCCGCGGGAACGGGCGCGTGTACCTGTCGAGCATCAGCTCCGAGTCGGCCGGCGCCGGCGCCCGGCGCTCGAGTAGCGCGAGGCCCGCCGCCGAGCCTCCCAGGTCATTGGTGACGCCGATCAGGTCGCCACTTTGCGCCCCGTCGCGCCCGACTAGCTCCGCCTCATCGGCGGCCCAGCCGACCACGGTCACGGCTAGAAACGCCAGCTCGGAGCCGACCACATCCCCGCCTGCGATCGTGGTTGCGGTCTGCTCCGCGAGACGCTCGGCGCCGCGCATCGCCGCGAGTGCGCCATCCGCGCCAAGCGTCTCGCTGACCGCGATCGACACGTATGCCTCACCGGTCTCGGCGCCCATCGCCGCAAGGTCCGAGAGGGCGCCGGCGAGCGCCCGGTGACCGACCGTAGCAGCGTCCATCCAGTTGAGCCTGAAGTGCCGCCGCTCGACCATGGTGTCGGTGGAGACGACCGCGAGGCCCCCGCCTGCACGCACCACCGCAGCGTCGTCGCCGAGCCAGCGCAAGACTCGCTCGCTACGTGGCTCCAGCGCCGCCGTGATCGCCTCGATCAGCGCACGCTCGTCCAAGCTCGCCCAGCGACCTCAGCGGTGGCGATACACGATCCGTGCCCGGTCCAGATCGTAAGGCGACAGCTCGCAACGGACGCGGTCACCCGGCAGGATCCTGATGCGAAACCGCCGCATCTTGCCGGCCACGTGACCGAGCACGACGTGATCGTTGTCGAGCTTGACGCGGAACATCGCGTTGGGTAGGGCCTCGACCACCTCGCCCTCGAACTCGATCTTGTCTTCCTTGGGCACGCGTTGCCAGCCTACTACGGAGCCAGTGACTAGGTTGCGCCAGTCGGCGGCTGGGTCGGTGCCGGTGTAGTGGTTGCCGGCGCGGTCGGGGTGGTCGTGCCGCCTCCACCGTTCGACTTGCCGGTGTGGTGCTTGTGCTTCTTCGGTGGCACGTAGGTCGCGAGCCCAGCCTGCTGGTAGCGCCCGCTGAAGGCGACATAGTCCATCGCGGGCGCCGAAGGGAACGATGCGCATGGCGGCGTTGCGAGCGTCTCCATCGTGTCGTGCCAGATGTCGGCCGGCAGGTCCCCGCCGTATTGCGCCTCGCCCTGGACGTCGTCCATCGGGATGTCGCCCTCCGGGTAGCCCATCCAGACGACGGCGGTGTAGTTCGGCGTGAAGCCGTCGAGCCAGGCGTCGACGAGGTTGGTGGTGGTGCCGGTCTTTGCTGCGGTCGGGCAATCGATCGCGCTCTGCGTCGCGGTCCCCTCGAGCACGTTCTCTTCGAGAATCTGGCGCTCGACGGCGTCGGCCGCGCTGGAGAAGACCTTGGTGCGGTGCACCTTGTCCCAGCTGCGGTCGACTCGGCCGTTCGGGAAGACGACTTTCGTGATCGAGATCTGCTTGTCGCGCCAGCCGCCGTCCGCAAGGGTCGAGTACACACTTGCCATCTCGAGCGGGCTGACGCCGTAGGTGAGACCGCCCAGCGCCTCGGCCGGGTAGGAGTCGAGGTGGGTCGTGACGCCGAGCTTGTAGGCCATCGTGGTGACGGTTTGCTCCCCGAGGTCGGCGGCGAGCTGAGCGAAGACCGTGTTGTCCGAGGCCACGAGCGCCTCCTCGATGTCGAGCGGTGCGTCGAGGTTGCCACCGCCATCGATCGAAACGGTGTAGGTCGGGTAGTCGGGCAGCCAGCCTGGCTCGAGCGTGTGCGACAGGTAGTCGGTCGTGAACGGATCGATGCCGCGCGACAGCGCGTCGGCGAGCACGATTGCCTTGAACGTCGAGCCAGGCTGGCGCAGGATCTGCGTCGCGTAGTTGATCTCGTTCGCCGGATAGCTGCCTGTCTGCGCCATCGCGAGGATGTGTCCGTTGTGCGGATCCTCCACGACTTCGGCCGACGCCGGATCGCCCGGGTCGACGAGCACGTGGCGGATTGCTGCCTGGGCAAGGTATTGGACGTGAGTGTCGAGCGTCGTGTACACCTTCAAGCCGCCGCCCTCGGCGACGCTCGCTCCGTACTTTCGTTTCAGTTGCGTAGCGATGTAGTTGAAGAAGTAGGGGTAGCGGCGCTCCTGGAAGTAGCCGCTGTGGTGAACGCCGAGCGGTGCGCGCTCGGCGGCGAAGGCGTGGGCCGCGCTGATGTAGCCGAGCTCTGCCAGCTTCGTGAGTACTTCGTTGCGGCGACGGCGCGCCGCCTGTGGGTAGGTGAACGGGTTGTATTGCGAAGGAGCCTGGGGCAGCCCGGCGAGGAGTGCGGCCTGGGTCAGGGTCAGCTTGGACGCGGGCCGATCGAAGAACATCCGCGCGGCCGCCTGGACGCCGTAGGCGGTCTGCCCGCCGACTGTCCCGTAGGGAACAGTGTTGAGGTAGTCGGCGAGAATCTCGCGCTTGGACATCTTGTTCGACAGTCGCTCGGCGATGACGGCCTCTTTGACCTTGCGCTCGAACGTCTGCTGGTGGCCGAGGTAGAGGTTGTCCGCGAGTTGCATTGCGATCGTTGAGCCGCCCTGCACGGTCTTGCCCGTGATGAGGTCGGCCAGCGCCGCGCGGATGATCGACGGCAGGTCGATTGCCCCGGTTTCGTAGAAGCGCTGGTCCTCAATCGCAACGGTGGCCTCCTTGAGGATGCGCGGCATCTGCGATGCGCGGATCGGAACACGGATCGAGTCGCCTTCGACGATTCCGAGCTGCTCACCGTTGGCGGCGTAGATCACCGTGCTGGTCTGCTGCTTGACCGGCTTCAGCTTGCCGAGCGGCGGAATGTTGCTCGCGACCGCCGACACGTAGAGCAGGCTGATCGTGAGGACCAGAGCGAACGCCGTTACCACGGCGATCACCCCTACCAGCACGAGCCGCGCTGGGTCGCTGCGCCGTTTGCGCCGGCGGCGCTGTCGTTCGCGGGTGCTCATCGCTCGGGGCGCTGGTCCTCCCCGGATTGTGGCATAGCGCCAGAGGCCTGCCGCCGCTGCACGACGCCATGCGATGATCGCTTCGATGCCCGCCGAGCCCAGTTCCCCGCCCGCGGCGGTCTTCCTCGACGCGCTCGGGACGCTGGTGCGGCTGGAGGAGCCTTGGGGGGCGCTCGTCGCACTGCTCGGCGAGCGCCACGCCATCGCCGTGTCGTCCGCGGCCGCCCGCCGCGCGATGCTCGCGGAGATGGCTCATTACCGCCGCTGGTGCAAGCTCGCCGCCGATGCGGCCGCGCTTGCGGACCTGCGCCGGGCATGCACGCGCATCGTGCGTAGCGAGCTGTCGTTGCCGGCCGCAGCGATCAGCGACGACCAGCTACTCGCGACCCTGCTCGACGCGCTGCGCTTCGAGGCCTACGGCGACGCGCGCGATGCGCTCCAGCGCTGGCGCGCCGGCGGGCTCGCGGCGATCGTCGTCAGCAACTGGGACATCTCCCTGCACGATGTCCTTCACAGCACCGGTCTGCGCGACCTGCTCGACGGCGTCGTCTGCTCCGCTGAGGTCGGCCGCGCCAAGCCAGACCCTGCCGTATTCCACGCGGCGCTTGACCTCGTCGGGCTGCCGCCCGAGCTGGTGGTGCACATCGGCGACAGCCTCGAGGAGGACGTCGCCGGTGCTCGGGCGGCCGGCATCGAGCCGATCTTGCTGCATCGCGACGGAGGCTCGCTGGAGGCGCCGGAGGGTGTGCGCGTCATCGCTAGTCTGCGCGAATGGTGAACGGCAACGGCGCCAGCGCCGAGGAGGCGAATGGCTGGAATCCCTGGTACGGGCCACTGGCGCTGGTGATCGGGTTTGTCGCCTCGATCATCACGGGTGTGGTCGTGCTGGTGATCGGGCATTCCGCCGGATCCAGTCTCACCAAACCGACACCGGCGGTGACCGATGTCGGCACGTTTGTCGAGGAGGTCGGCTTCGTCCTCAGCGCCGTCTGGGTCGCCTCGTGGGTTGCCCGGCCGCGTCCCGCGCAGTTCGGCCTGCGGCGTCCCCGTATCTACTGGTTGAAGGCCGCGGCCAGCGTCCCGGTCGCCTACCTCGTGTTTCTGCTGCTGTCGGCGCTGTGGTCCGCGTTCGTCAGCAAGGGCGTCTCGGAGAAGTACCTCGTCAAGGACGTTGGCGCGCACTCTGGCGCCGGCGGGGTGCTGGCCTCCTGCCTCGTGCTCTGCGTTGTCGCGCCGTTTTGCGAGGAATTCCTGTTCCGCGGCTTCATCTTCGGCGCGCTGCGCAACTGGCGTGGACCGGTGATCGCGGCGGTGCTCACCGGTGTGCTGTTCGGCGCGATCCATCTCGGCTCGGCTCCGGTCGCGGACCTCGTGCCGCTCGCAATCTTCGGCATGCTGCTCTGCGGCTTGCGCCAGCTCACCGGCTCGCTGTATCCCGGAATCGCCCTTCACTCGCTGAATAACGCCGCCGCCCTCGTCGTCAACGCCGACTGGAGCTTCGCCGCGTTCGTTGCCGTTCTAGTCGGCTCGCTATCACTCCTCGCGCTGCTCGTCGCACTCGGCCAGCGCAGCCTGCACCTCCAACTCGTGTGATCCGATGAGCGCCCGCGACACTCTGATCAACGAGCTTCGTACCCACGCCCTCGTGATCGGCGACGTTGTCCTGACGAGCGGGCGGCGGGCCTCCTATTACATCGACGCCAAGCGCGCGATTCTCCTTCCGGTCGGCTTCACCGCACTCGCTGAGCTGATCTCCGAGCAGGCGCGCGAATGGCGCGCCACTGCCGTTGGCGGGATGACGATGGGGGCAGACGCCCCGGCCTGCGCGGCGCTCGCTGGCGGCGTCGATTGCAAGGCGTTCTTTGTCCGCAAGGAGGTCAAGCAGCACGGCCTCAGTCGTCGCATCGAGGGCCCCATTCTCGAGCCGGGCGACCGCTGCCTCGTCGTGGAGGACGTCGTCAGCTCGGGCGGCTCGACGATCGCCGCGATCGACGCGATCCGCGAGGAGGGTCACGAGATCTGCGGCGTGATCTCGATCCTCGACCGTCTGATCGGCGGCCGCGAGGCGATCGAAGCGGCCACCAGCGCACCGTACGTCGCCCTCACCACGATCGATGACGTCTACCCCGAGCGCCCTCAATGACGGCCCGTCGGCGAACGGAGGAGCAACCGAGCGTGTTCCGCCGCGACTCGATCAGCTACCTGCACATTCCGGCCAGGGACATCGCCCGCTCCTCAGAGTTCTACGCGGCCGTCTTTAGCTGGGCTATCTCCCCAGAGAGTCAGACCTTCAGCGACGGTAGCGGGCACGTGATCGGCCGCTGGGTCACCGACCAGGAACCAGTCGGCGATGACGGCATCCGCCCCTACATCTGCGTCGACTCAGTCCAAGAAACCCTCGACAAAGCCCAGGCAAACGGCGGCGAGACAGCAACCCCGCCATACCCCGAGGGCAACCTCACAGTCGCGACAGTCAGAGACCCAGCCGGCAACACCATCGGCATCTGGACTCAGGCGGCCACGTCGTGAGTCTGGCATCCGAGCCCGCCGGAGGCTGGTCATGCCCCCGCCAGGAGTCGAACCTGGATTTGCCGCTTAGGAGGCGGCCGTCTTATCCATTGGACTACGAGGGCGCGACTCGCAGGATCTCACTCATCGGCGTAGAGCGACTCGCGCGCGAGCTCATCGCCGGTGCGTGAGTAGAGCCGCACCTCGAGCAGCCTGCCGTCCAGGTCATCGGCAGCCAGCAGCGTGAAGCGGTCGCCGCTCAGATCGCATTCGTCGACCGTCAGCTCGCCGAGCTCGGCCGTCGCTACGGCGCCGCCGGCGACGATCGCGCGACCCCAGATCAGCGTCATCGAGGCGACCTTGCCGTCCGCGCCACGCCAGCCGCCGATGACCTCGTCGGAAAGGTCGAGCTGCCAGTCCGGATTGCGTTCCGCCGTTTCGTCGGTGAAGTCTGCGTAGGCGGCGAAGTCGGTCGGCTCGGCGCCGCCGACCGGCACGGAGTACATGACGTAGCCGTAGATCTCGAGCCCGCTCTCGGTGGCGGCGGTCACCGGGACATACGTGTAGCCGTGCCAGCTGCGATCGGGGAAGAACGACAGCACGCCCGGCTCGTCGACATCCTCGAGGGTCTGCGCTGCGGCGAGGAACTCGGCGCGCAGCCGATCGGCAAAGCGACCGTGTGGATTTGGTCCCTGTGGCGGCTCGGCGACGTAGCGCGGAACGATCGGGCTTGTGGGTGGCATTGCAGTCGCGGAGGATACGTTGCGTCAGCGAACCGCGTC
>DATAJI010000221.1:0-13556 GCA_036262195.1 Solirubrobacteraceae bacterium | reverse complement strand
GATCAGCATCCAGCCGACGAACAGCGCTGCCGCCGCTAGCCAGAGCGCCGCGGCACGACTCGCCTGGCCGCGCGCAAGCGCCGCCTGGTTGAGCGTCCCCGCGGTGAGGTGAAGGCCCATCCCGATGCCGACCAGCGCGAGGCCGAAACGCTCGTAGCGGAAGTCGTAGCCGAACACATGGTGCATCACGAACGGGCCGACCGCGACCAGGCCGACCGCCGTGGCAAGCGCGAACGCGCCGATCGCGCCGACGGTTATCCGCACCGCGCGGGCGAAGGCGTCGCGTCCCTCGGTGACCTCGAGGCCCGTCAGGTGTGGCAGTAGCGACGTCTGGATCGCCTGGAAGAGCTGCAGCGGAGCGCGCGTGATCAGCATCAGGTCGAACACGGCGCCCGGCAGGAACGACATCGTGCTCGTCGCAGAGACGGTCAGGACGGCCGCGTTCAACAGCGTCTGCTCCGCCAGCTGGATTCCCGATACTGAGAGCGCGAAGCGACCGACACCGCGAATCGACAGCTGGCTCGCAGCCTCCTCGATTCCCTCGGCGGCCGGACCCTCGAGCGCGGCATCGCTGACGCGCGGCCTGCCGCCGCCACCGCGTCCCGCCGCCCGCCCGGCGAACGCCGCCGGGACGACGACCAGCGAGACGAACGGCGCCGCCGCGATCCCGACCGCGATCGCCGACTGACCGTGCGAGATGCCGAGCGCCGCGGCGAGCGCGAACGCGAAACGCGACGCCGACTCCATGAAGACGAGGCCGCCGTAGAGCGCGAAGAGCTTGTGCCCGGCCAGCCAGCCGCGCGCGAAGTAGCTCGCGGCATAGGCCAGCACGCCGGCGACGAGGATCCAGTAGAGCGTCTGGGAGTGGAACACGCCGTGGCTGAGCTCGTGGCGCAGCGGCAGCGCGACCGCGAGGAAGACCAACGCGAACGCACCCTGGATCGCGAACGGCGCCCGCAGCGGCAGGCGCTCGATCCCGCGGGCGTTACGGTCGGCGATCGTGCGCGAGAGCAGCTGCTCGATCGGCCGGTAGATCACGCAGATGATCACGAACATCACCGACCAGAGCACGTCGAGGTGGCTGTAGCGCGCGCGCCCCGCCGGCGAGGGACCGAGCACGTGGCTGGCGAGCGCGAAGTAGGCGAAAGTCAGGACGCCCGTGGAGGCGATCCCGATCGAGAGCATCCGCGCGCCGCTCGCATAGGAGCGGCCTACGGTGTCGCTCCCTCCGGACGACGCTGGCCGGATGCGTCCGCTGGCCGTCGCGAATCCGCCCTCGTCGTCCGGCTCGCGTGGCTCTGCCACGCCACGCCGACCGCCGCGACCGTCTCGCTTGCCCATCGAACGCCCCGGCATCACGGCGCCCGGCGGGATCGACCCCCGCCCCGCTCAGACGTGGACAAGCACCATCGTCCAGGGGAACGGCGAGCGCTTCTCGATGACCTCGCCGTGCTCGCTGCACAGCGCAACGATCGCGCGCAGCGAGAAGTGGTTGACGTGTCCGGGGGTGTTGCCGAGATCGCGAAGGTAGGCGCCGCGGGCCATGTTGACCGCCCGCCAGAGTGGCTCGCGCGGAACCGAGATGAGCACGTGACGCTGCGCGCAGCGCACCATCTCGGCGAGCGTGTCCGCTGGGGCGGGCACGTGCTCGAGAACCTCGGTCGCGGTCACCACGTCGAACTCGCCGTCGGCGAACGGCAGGCGCTCCGCGCGGTGGGCCATGTACTCGAGATTTGGCTCGCCGCGCTTGGCCCACTCGGCTGCGATCGTCGGATCGTCGAGGTCGACGCCGACGACACGCGCCGGCGCGAGCCGCTTCGCCCAGCGCTGCGTGAGGACGCCCTCGCCGCAGCCGAGGTCGAGCAGCGACTGCGGGTTGGTGCTGTCGAGCAGGTCGTCGAGGTTGCGCTGGAAGCCGCGCATCAGGAGCCGCGCGACCGGGTTGCGGGTGTTGTACTTGTCGTAGGTGTTGCCAAGGACGACGCCGTCGGCGGAATAGGTCGCGTTGCTCATCACCGCACGCTCTCGGGCGCGCCACTGGCACTCGCTTCCGCCGTCGCCGCCGCCGCGGCAGCGACTGGCTCCTCGGCACCGCGGGCCGCCACGGTCGCCCCGCCGCCCGGCTCGTAGTGCGACGGCTCGACGCCGAGCTGCAACTCGATGCGGCGAACGCGCTCGAAGGTGCGCTGGATCATCGTCCGTTGGGCGCTCAGCAGGTCGCCGATGACGCCGAGCGCCGCGACCATGACCGCGGCGTTGAACAGCACTGCGCCGAGGATCAGCGACTGCACGTGGCCGCTGCCGTTGCCTTCGATGTAGGCGACGATGAAGCGCGTCCAGACGCCGATCGCCGCGAGGCCGAGGACCGCCGCTACCGCGAGGAATACGCGCAGCGGCTCGTACTGGGAGTAGATGCGGAAGATCGAGATCGCGCTGCGGCGCACGTAGGCGCCGACCGATGTGAACAGTCGCGACTCGCGCGTCTTCGGGTTGGTGCGAACCGGGACGTGGTCGATCGCGACGAGCTGCTTGCCGGCTTGGATCACCCCTTCCAGCGTGTAGGTGAAGCTCGAGACGACCATGATCTGCAGTGCCGCTTCGCGGTTGTAGGCGCGGAACCCGGACGTCGTGTCCGGCACGCTCGTGCCGGAGGCGTGGCGGACGACCCACGAGCCGAGCCGCTGAAGGCGCTTCTTGCGGCGAGAGAAGTCGGCGATCGAGCCGACCTCGCGGTCCCCGATCACCATGTCGGCGCGACCCGCGACGATCGGCTCGACGAGCTTCGCGATGTCGCCGCCGTAGTACTGATTGTCGGCGTCGGTGTTGACGATCACGTCCGCACCAAGCTTCAGCGCCGTGTCGAGACCCGCCTGGAAGGCGGTTGCGAGGCCTTTGTTGTTCGGCAGGCGAACGATGTGATCGACCCCGTGCGCACGCGCGACCTCGACGGTCGCGTCGGTCGAGCCGTCATCGATGATCAGAAATTCGACGCTGTCGAAGCCCGGCAGCTCGCGCGGCAGGTCGGCTAGCGTCGCTGGCAGCTGCGCCGCCTCGTCCTTGCACGGAATCTGGATGATCAGCTTCATCGGTCGCCGCATTCTCTCTCGCCCCGCCGGTGCGCTCGTCGCGGTCGCTCGCGGCGAGGCGGCCGCTCGCTGCGTCCACGGCGGTGCCGTAAACTCGCCGACCATCATCCCAGAGTCGCGCGGGCAGACCAAGGCCTGCGCGGTCGGGCGGGTACTGCAATGGAAAGTGCGACAGCCAGCGGGGTGAACGCCCCCTTGCTCACGCGGCTGCGCGCCGTCTCGCCCGCGAGGTGGGCGAAGCTCGCCTTCGCCGTCCTCTGTCTCGCCGCGCTGATCGGGTTCTTTCTCTTCCCGACCTACCCGATCTACGACTCCGAGTACTACCTGCTCTGGGGGCGCGAGATCCTCCACCTCCAGACACCGTCGTTCACCGCCTACGACGCGCCGACCGAGCATCCGCTTGCGGTCGCCTTTGGCACCGTTCTCGCGATCTTCGGCGGCTCCGCGCTTCGCATCGAGGTGCTCTGCGCGATCGCCTCGTTCATGGTCCTCGCGGCGGGCCTCTATCGCCTGACGCGGATCGCCTTCACGCCGATCGTCGGCGCAGTCGCGGTCTTCCTGCTGCTGACGCGCTTCAACCTCGCGTTCCTCGCGATCCGCGGCTATGTCGACATCACCTACCTCGCGGCGATCGTCTGGGCCGCCGCGCTCGAGGTCGAGCGGCCACGCCGCGGCACGCCCGTCTTCGCGCTGCTCCTGATCGCCGAGCTGATCCGCCCCGACGCCTGGCTGCTGGCCGGCCTTTACTGGCTCTGGTGCGCGCCGAGTGTCGGCTGGCCGCAGCGGATCCGCTGGGCCGCACTGATCACCGTCGGCCCGCTGGTCTGGGCTGGCCTCGACCTGATCGTCACCGGCAACCCGCTGTGGTCGCTCCAGGCGACCAACAACCTCGCCGTCGCACTCAACCGCACGGTGCCGCTGAGCGGCGTCCCCGCCGCGACCGCCAAGTACCTCAATGGGCTGATCAAGGCGCCGCTCGTCGCTGGCGGTGTCGCCGGCATCCTGCTCTCGGCCTGGCTGATGCCGAAGCGGATGTGGACCGCGTTCGCCGTGCTCGTCTCCGGTCTCGTGACGTTCGTCGTCATCGCCGGCGCCGGCCTATCGGTGATCGACCGCTACCTGCTGCTACCCGCCGTGATGCTGCTCGCCTTCTGCGCCTTCGCCCTGACCGGCTGGACGATGCTCGAGCGCGGGCCGGCCCGCCAGATCTGGTCGCTCGCCGCAGCGGCGCTCGTGATCTATGGCGTCGCCAGCTACGCCTCGGTCCTCAGCCTGAGCTACGTCGAGAGCGAGCTCGGCTTTCGCGACAACGGGCACACTTCGCTTGCGGTGATCCTCGCGAAGCCGCAGGTCAAGCGCGACCTGCGCTGCGGTCCGGTCTCGGTGCCTAACCACAAGCTGATCCCCGACACGCGCTGGCTGCTCGACCGCGGCTCGAGCGGAGTGATCGCGCGAAGCCGGGCCGACCATGACCCGCGGCTCGCGGCCGAGCTCCGCTACGGCGTCGCGCTCTACGCGCTCGGCCTCGCGCAGGTTCGCTACGCGCTCGTCGAGCCGACCGACAACCCGCTCGACGAGGTGCCGCCGCCCGGCTTCACGCGGATTGCGAGCACCGACTACTACGCGGCCTACGCGCGCTGCCCAGCATGAGCGCGCTACGCCGCGTGGCGCCGCGCGCCGGCTGGCGGATGGCCCTCGGCGTGATCCTCCTGATCGCCCTGGCGCTCCGTCTCTGGGGGATCAAGAGCGGCCTGCCCTACGTCTACGACACCGACGAGGACCAGCACTTCGTCCCGCACGCGATCGCGCTGCTCGGCCACGACGCCAACCCCAATTACTTCGACAACCCGCCGGCCTACACCTACCTGCTGGCGCTCGTCTACGAGGTCTACTTCGGCGGGCGGGCAGCGCTCTCCCACGCCTTTGCGGTCAACCCGACCGAGGTCTGGGTGATCGCGCGCGCCGTCACGGCACTGCTCGGCGTGCTCGCGGTCTGGCTCCTCTACCTCGTCGCACAGCGCCTTTTCGATCGCCGCGTCGCACTGCTCTCGGCGGCGCTGATGGCGGTCGCGTTCCTGCCTGTCTTCTACGCCAAGCTCGCGCTCAACGACGTACCCACCCTGGTCCCGGTCGAGCTGGCCCTCTGGGCCAGCGCCGGCATCCTCCAATCGGGCAGGCGCCGCAACTATGTGATCGCTGGCCTAGCCCTCGGCATCGCCGCCGCAACCAAATACACGGGCGGAATCACCCTCCTCCCGCTTGCCGCGGCGATCGTCCTTCGAGATCGCGCAGATCGCCGCGCGCTGCTTCGCAACGCCGCCCTGGCCGCTGGCTGCGCGATCCTCGCCTTCGTCATCTGCGACCCATATTCCCTGCTCGCATTCGCCAGCTTCAAATCCGGGCTCGCCCACCAGGGCGCGGAGAGCGCCGCGGCGTCGGGCAAGCTCGGCCTGACGCACGGCAGCGGCGTCGTCTACTACCTCTGGACCGCTACCTGGGGCATCGGCTGGGTGCCCGCGATCGCCGCGCTCGCCGCCATCCCTTGCCTTTACCTCCGCCAGCGCCGCCTGCTGGCGTTCTTCGTTCCCGCGCTCCTCGTCTACCTCCTCTTCATGGGTCTTCAGGGGCGCTACTTCGGTCGCTGGCTGATGCCGGTAGTCCCGATCATTTGCATCCTGGCGGCATATACCGCGATCGCGCTGGCAGAGGGGCTGGCAAGTCGCCTGCCCCGGGTGGGGGTGCCGGCTGCGCTTCTCGCCGGCGCGCTGCTCTGCGCCCAGGGACTCGTCTACAGCGTCCACGCGGGGCTCGTCGCCTCGCGCGCTGACACGCGAAACATCGCGCGCACCTGGCTCGTCGCGCACGTGCCGATCGGAACCGGGGTGGTGATCGAGCCGGTCGTGCCGGAGGAGTGGGGGCTCGACGTCGCTCACCCGCTGGCGACCAAGAACGGCTACCGCTGGCGCGGCTTCCCGGTTCTGCGCAAGAACGAGCTCGACGGCAAGCTCGCACTGGACGAAGGTTCGAGTTACACGATCGAGGATTACGAGCGCCTGCTGAAGCCGGCCCTGATCCCGTTCTACGAGGCAAACGGCTTCTGCTACGTCGTGACCGGCTCGCAGCAATCTGGTCGCGCGCTCGTCGACCCGAAGGTAGTGCCACAGGCGCTTGCCTACTACCGCGCGCTTGACCGCGACGGCAGCCTCGTCTATGAGTCCTCGCCTTACTCTGGCGGCGCCAACGGCGTCGAGTTCAACTTCGACTGGGCCTTTGACTACTACCCGCTGGCCTACGTCCGGCCGGGCCCATTGGTGAAAATCTTCCGTCTTTCCGGCGGCCGCTGCGCCAACGTGCGATCCTGAATGCTCAGCTAATGGACACTCTTGCCTGCACGAAGCTGGATCGTGCCTACCTGGAGCGCGCGATCGAGCTCGCCGGGAACGGCCTCGGCTTCACCAACCCCAACCCCGTGGTCGGGGCTGTCGTCGCGACCGAGCAAGCGGTGCTCGGCGAGGGCTGGCACGAGCGCCTCGGCGGCCCGCACGCGGAGGTCAACGCGATCCGCGCCTGCGGCAGTGCCGACCTCTCGAACGCGACGCTCTACGTCTCGCTCGAGCCTTGCTGTCACCACGGACGGACGCCGCCGTGCACCGAGGCGATAATCGCCGCCGGGATCGGCCGCGTCGTCGTCGCGAGCGACGACCCGACCGAGAAGGCGAACGGTCGCGGGCTTGGCATCCTGCGCGACGAGGGCGTCGAGGTGGTGTTCGCCGACGACGACACGGCGCGCGCCGCGCGCCTGCTGAACCAGGCCTTCCGCAAGCAGGCCCGCGTTGGCCGTCCCTGGATCCTCTTCAAGTCGGCGATGACACTCGACGGCAAGGTTGCGACGCGCGACGGCGACTCGCGCTGGATCTCCGGTGAGCGCAGCCGCGAGCTCGCCCACCGCTGGCGCGCCTCGGTCGACGCCGTCGTGATCGGGATCGGGACCGCGCTGGCCGACGACCCACAGCTCACAGCTCGCGTCGACGGCGTGCATCGCCAGCCGCGTCGCGTCGTCTTCGACTCGCTCGCGCGCCTGCCCGTCAGTTCGCGGCTCGTCCAAGCCGCTGTCGAAGTCCCGCTGATCGTCGTCGCCTCTCGCGCCGCTCCGCGCAACGAGATCGAAGCGCTGTCGGCGGCGGGCGCCGAGGTGATCATCGCGAGCGGCGAGAATGAGCCGGCTCGCGTGCGCTCGGCACTCGATCAGCTCTCGGGCCTCGACATCGCGGCGGTGCTGCTCGAGGGCGGGCCGCACCTCGCCGGAGCCTTCCTCGACGCCGGCGAGATCGACGAGGTCCGCCTGTTCCTCGCGCCGATGCTGCTCGGCGGCGCCAACGCTCGCGATCCGCTCGAGGGCGAGGGCGTCGCCCGGATCAACGACGCGATCAAGGCGATGACGCTCGACTGCACGCGCGTCGGCGACGACGTTTTGATCAGTGCTCGCCTCAAAGAGTGGTAAAGCTCGCCTAGGGAGCGTGCTTTGTTCACGGGCCTGGTCGCGTATCTCGGGACGGTGGTGGCTGTAGAGACCGGTGCGGGGGGCTCGCAGCTCGCCGTCGTCGCTGATGGCCTTGCCGGGGAGCTCTCTGTCGGAGATTCGATTTCGGTTAGCGGCGCCTGCTTGACGGCCACTACGGTTTCGGACTCGCGGTTTGTCGCTGATGTCGTGGCGGAGACGCTGGCGCGGACGACGCTGGGTGAGCTGGAGGTCGGATCGCGGGTGAACCTGGAGCTGCCGCTGCGGGCCTCCGATCGGCTGGGTGGGCATGTGGTGCTCGGCCATGTCGATGGTGTCGCGACGGTTTCGCAGCTGCGTGACGATGACTCGGTTGTGTTCGAGATCGAGCCTTCACTCGCCCGCTACGTCGTCGAGAAGGGCTCGATCGCGCTCGATGGCGTGAGCCTCACGGTCGCCGCCGTGGACGAATGTTCGATCGTCGTCGCCCTGATCCCCGAGACGCGCCGGAGCACAACTCTCGGCTTCGTCAAGATAGGTAGTCGAGTGAACGTGGAAGTCGACATCCTTGCCAAGCACGTGGAGAAGCTGGTGGCCGCATGAGCGCTCCGGCCGCGCGGCGGCTGGTCGATGCCAGCTCCCCTTTCTCCACGATCGAGGAGGCGATCGAGGAGATCCGGATGGGGCGGATGGTCGTCGTCTGCGACGACGAGGATCGCGAGAACGAAGGCGATGTGGTGATGGCGGCCCACTTCGTGACGCCCGCGGCAATCAATTTCATGGCAAAGGAGGCGCGCGGCTGGATCTGCCTGGCGCTGACCGGCGAGCGCTGCGAGGAGCTCGGGCTCGACCTGATGACGGCGCACAACGAGTCGCCGCACGGGACGCCGTTCACGATCACGATCGAGGCCCGCGAGGGCGTGACGACAGGCGTGTCCGCGCACGATCGAGCGCACACGATCCAGGTCGCGATCGACCCGCGCAGCGGCGCCGACGACCTCGTTCAGCCCGGGCACGTGAGTCCGCTGAAGGCGAAGGCGGGGGGGGTGCTCGAGCGGACCGGGCACACCGAGGCGAGCATCGATCTCGCGCGGCTCGCCGGGCTCAACCCGGCGGGCGTGATCTGCGAGGTGATGAACGACGACGGCGAGATGGCGCGCGTCCCCGAGCTCGAGGTCTACTGCGAGCGCCACGGCTTGAAGATGGTCACGATCAAGGATCTGATCGCCTACCGGCGGCGCAACGACCTGCTGATCGAACGCGTCGTGTCGGCGCGGCTGCCGATCGAGGCCGGTGAGTTCGAGGTCGTCGGCTATCGCTCCGTGCTCGACGACAAGCACCACCTCGCGCTCGTCAAGGGCGACGTCGCCGGCAAAGAGGACGTGCTCGTTCGCGTCCACTCGGAGTGTGTCACCGGCGACGTCTTCCACTCGTTGCGCTGCGACTGCGGCGAGCAGCTCGAGGCTGCGCTGGCGATGATCGAGGCGGAGGGTGAGGGCGTGCTGCTCTACCTCGCCCAGGAGGGCCGTGGCATCGGCCTGCTCAACAAGCTGCGGGCCTACAAGCTCCAGGAGGAGGGGCTCGACACGGTCGAGGCGAACGAACGGCTCGGACTGCCTGCCGACCTGCGCGACTACGGCATCGGCGCCCAGATCCTCGTTGACCTGGGCCTCTCGACGATCCGCATCCTGACGAACAACCCGAAGAAGATCCGCGGCCTCGAGGGTTACGGACTGTCGGTCACGGGACAGATCCCGATCGAGCAGGAGCCGAACCCCGATAACGCCGCCTACCTGCGCGCGAAGCGCGACAAGCTCGGCCATACGTTGCACCACCAGGGCCTCGACCTCGACGCCGAGCTGCTGCGCCGGGCGCGCGCCGAGCCTCGCCGCCGTTGATGGCA
Organism: Solirubrobacteraceae bacterium; assembly: GCA_036262195.1. Lineage (GTDB taxonomy): Bacteria > Actinomycetota > Thermoleophilia > Solirubrobacterales > Solirubrobacteraceae > Palsa-513. Next base: position 4,069 of record DATAJI010000221.1, on the reverse strand, counting down.
GCTCGCTACGCGATCGTCGTCGCTCGCTTCTACGTCGAGGTCGCGGACCGCCTCGTCGCCAGCGCGCGCAAGGTGTTCGAATCCGATGGCGCTGTGGACGTCGACGTCTTCGATGTCCCTGGCGCGTTCGAGCTGCCGCTAGCCGCGCTCTACGCCGCGCGGAGCGGTCGCTACCGCGGGATCGCCTGCCTCGGGGCCGTGATTCGCGGCGAGACCGACCACTATGTCTACGTCTGCGCCGAGGCCGCACGGGGAATTCAGGACGTTCAGCTGCGTACAGGCATCCCCTGCGCCTTCGGGGTGCTGACCGTCGAGTCGATGGACCAGGCGCTCGAGCGCGCCGGCGGGCGCAAGCGCGACCACGGTGCCCAGGCGGCCCACGCCGTCCTCACACTCGCCAACCTGCGCGACTCGCTTGCCGCGGAGCCCGGCGGAGCTTAGCCCCGCGCCGCACTCTGGCCGCCGAGCTGCGCGTTAGCACCGAACAAGTGTTGCGCAGGGACATCCGCCGAGGCTAGATTGTCGGCGTGTCGCATCCCGATCCCAACGGCCCGGCGGATCTCAGACCGGTTCGGGTGGGGGAGGTTTGGGAGAACCCGGTCACCCGTGAGCGCGCCACGCTGCTCGAGCTTCCCAACGCGAACCCCGAGGGACGGGTCGCGGCCGAGCTGACGGCGCTCGTCGGTGCGCGCGTCGTTGGCGAGCACCTCCATCCGGCGATTGTTGAGCGCTTCACGGTGCTCGATGGCGAGCTGACGGTGAAGTGCGACGGGCAGATGAGCACCCTGCGCGAGGGTGAGACGGCCGTCGTTGAGCCGGGCGTGTGGCACGACTGGTGGAACGCGGGCGACCGCGACGCCCGTGTTCGCGTCGAGATCACCCCCGGCGAGCGCTTCGGCCACATGATCGAGACCCTGTTCGGTCTCGCGCGGCTCGGCTACACGAATTCGAAGGGGATGCCCCACCTATTGCAGCTGGTGCCGTTCGCGCGCGAGTTCGGCGACGTCATCGTCTTCCGCACGCCACCGCTCGCGGTGCAGCGCGTGGTCTTTGGAGCGCTCGCTCCGATCGCTCATGCCCGCGGCTACCGTGCGACCTACCCGCAGATCTCACGCACGGTCCTGGCTCCGCGGATCTAGCGATGAACGCGCCAGGTTAGCGCTCCACCAACGTGCCGGACCGGCTCAGCGGTCGAGATCGAAGCGGTGGCGCGAGACGATCCCGAGCTCCTTCTTCTCACGCGCAGCGCGAAGCTCGCGGGCTTCCTTGTGTGCCTGCTCGTTCCGCTCGGCGATCGCCTTTGTGACGTCGCTGAACGTCGTCCCGGACGTCGGACGCACCTCATCCTGCCCCTCAGAAGGCTGCTTTGCCATCTCGTTGCACTCCTTGCACACTCTCCGGAACCCGGGCCACAGAGGAAATGCGAGAGCGCAACACTCAGCCGTGGAGCTACTTCCCCAGTCTACTGGAGCGCGACCGCCCGGCTTCCGGTGGCAGGAGGCGCGCGGGCACCGCGCTTCCGTGCGGCTCACGCGACAGGCGGCGGCTCGCCTTCTGCACTGGCAGACAGCGCGGGATCCCAATCGCACACCGTGCATGCATGGCGAAAGGCGGAGCGGGCAAACTCGACGCCGGCCTGATGCGGGTCGGGGCTGCTGCACACGTCGTCCCAGTCCAGGATGTACTCGCCCAGCTCCGCGTTCCAGTGCGCGGCGGCGGGCGAAAGCGTTGCGGTCGCGAAAGCTGCCGGCGCTGGGTGCGTGTAGGCGTAGAACGCTGCCTTGCCGTAGCGCGGATCGCCGGGCCACCATCCGACGGCGACCTCTTGTGCGTCCATCGCGTTGCGCACGATGAAGTCCTCCGACGGCGGATCGGCGGCCGACCCAGAGAAGAGATTCACCGCGAGGTCGAACGAGCCCCACCATGCGTTGACCGGCGTCGACCGCCCGCGATACGGCGCTCGGAACGCCGCGAGGATCAGCGCGGCACGGGTTGCAGCAGCAAAGTAGGAAGCGACCTGGCCAGGGTCATAGCGCGCGTGCTCGTAGTCCTCGTCAAGCGGCACGCTCCACGCCACCTCCTGCGGCGCGGGATTGATCTCGACGGCGCCCCCGACCTTGCGGACCGCCTCGAGCACCTCACGGGTCACGTCGCCGACCGGCCGGTCGGGGGCGAGCGCGATGCGATGCCCGGTTGCAAAACTATCGTCATGCCGACGATCCGGTTGACCGAGACGACGACCGTGACTCCCGAACGCTTCATCGCTGCGCTAACGGACTTCGGGCCTCGGCGCAGCGAGGTCTGGGCGAACAGCACGCCCGACTACCTTCAGGTGCACAGCCTCAGCGAGACATCTGCCGACGTCACCGAGGGCTCGAGCGCCGGCGGGGGCACGTGGGAGCGGCTCAGCTATGACTGGTCAACCCCGAACCGGGTGACGATGGCCACGACCGATAGCAACATTTGGGGCCGCGCCAGTGGCCACGACTACACCCTCGTGCCCAACCAGAACGGCGGCTCGACAATCAACGTCGTGGTCGTCCGGCAGGGGAGGAACGTCAGAGGCGTGCTCATCGGCGCCCTCGCCGCGCTAATCGGCAAACCGTTCATACGTCGCGAACTCCGCAAGAGCATCGCCGCGATCGAGGCGAGCGCAGCGAGCTAACCGTCACACACCGGAGCGGCGTGCGCGTGGCGATTGCAGATCATCTTGGGCTACGCGCGCCTGCTCGTCGCGCAACGCGGCAGCCGCTGTCGGGGTTCGGGCACGGTAGCTTTGTGACCGAAGCAGCGGCGGGCGTTGTGCCCTACCGGCCCACGGCTGCTCGGCCAACTCGAGCGTCTGCTCCGCCAAGAGTTGCTGCCGGGCTTGATCGTGACGCAACCTTGATGGCGGGCGTGCTCAACCGCACTTGCGTCACCGCCCCGGCCAGCCCGGTCATGCGCCCGTGCCGAGCATAATCACCAAGGCGGAGGCATAGATAGGGCCTTCGACGGCGTAGACCAGGGATTGCGCCGCTAAGGATTGCTAGCCGACGGGCAGCCGCCCGCCGCCAAGTACGCCTCGGTGCCCACTCCTGTGACAGGCGTCCGCGGTGGGGCGGACCCATTACACTGCCGAGCACATGGCAAAGGTCTGTCACACCTGCGGCAAGGGTCCCGCGTTCGGCAACAGTCGCAGCCACTCGATGGTCGCCACCAGGCGGCGCTTCGATCCCAACCTGCAGAAGGTGAGGATCATCGAAGCCGGCGCGCCACGCCGCGTCTACGTGTGCACGCGCTGTCTCAAGGCGGGAAAGGTAACGAAGGCGCTCTAGCGGATGGTCGGGTCGTGACGGACCCCAACATCGTTCGCTTTCGCACGATCGTCGCTGGTGCCTTGGCGCACCTCGAGTCGCGACGCGAGGAGGTCAACGACCTCAACGTGTTCCCTGTTGCCGATGGCGACACCGGCGACAACATGGTGCTGACGCTCCGCGCGGTGGTCGAAGAGCTCGACCGCTACGGCGCCGACGGGGATCGCACGATCGACGAGATCGGCCGCGACGAGATCGTCGACGCGGTGGCGCGCGCCGCTCTGCTCGGCGCGCGCGGCAATAGCGGTGTGATCCTCTCGCAGCTGATCCGCGGCGCCGCGGAGGAGCTCGTAAGCCGTCCCGGCGAGCTGATCGACGGGACGCTGATAAGCGCCGCGCTTGCCCGCGCCGCCGATCGTGCCTACGCCTCAGTGCGTGACCCGGCAGAGGGAACGATCCTCACCGTCGTTCGTGAGATGGCCCATCGCGTCGCCGTCGAGCTCGCCCACATGCCTGATCCACGTCTCGCTCCGGACGCGTCGTCCGAGCTCCAGGACGACACGATCGCCTCGCTGCTCGAGCGCGCCGTCGCCGCAGGCGAGGCCTCGGTGATACGGACGCCGGAGCTGCTCGCGGTGCTGCGTGAAGCTGGGGTCGTAGACGCCGGTGGCTACGCGCTGACCGTCATCTTCGCTGGCATCGTCGCGGCGCTGCGCGGCGACGAGCCGCCGCCCCTCGAGCACCACGCGCCGGCTCGTATCACGCACCCCCAC
>DATAJI010000220.1:0-2908 GCA_036262195.1 Solirubrobacteraceae bacterium | reverse complement strand
GGCCCCATCGACATCGCCGTCCTTTTCACGGGTGCCGTTCAACGAGAGGAGGAGTTCAACGGCGCATATCTGACGCTCTCGAGCGAGCGTGCGGCCGAGGCCGCACGCATCCTGACCGCCCGGAAGGTTATCCCGGTCCACTACGAGGGCTGGACGCATTTCACGCAAGGCGCCGCCGCCCTACGCGCTGCCTTTGCCGGCAACCAGCTGCTCGACCGGCTGGCTCTACTCTCGCCCGGTGAGCGGATGGACCTGTTGCCACCGGTGGGAGCGTTCACCGCGGGGCGCGCATCGCGTGTGTGTCCGCGAGCGGCGTCATCAAAGTGACCGCCCTGAAGCACTGTCCGCTAGTACCTGCTTCCCGGCCAAGCAGCACGAGCACCTACACGACCTACGCGACCGGGCAGCCACCGAGCGGTGTGCATGCCAGCGCCCGACGCTACGCGCCCGGTCACTGGGAAATCAGCGTGTCGTTCACCGCCCGCACCCCTGTCACCAGCGCACGCAGCAGCTACACGATCCTGCTGCAGCTACAAGACGGCGAGCGACTCCTCTGGAAGAGCGACCAGAACATCGCGCGCAACACGCGCGTCACCGAGGTCTTTCGATTCCCTCTCAGAGCCGGCATCCACACCGGCACCGTCCGCTTAACCACTAACCCAGCCCACGCCACGCCTCCCACACCGGACGAGATCGGGGTCGAAAACTTCGCATTCCTATTCCTCAACCCGGGAGCACCAGCATCACTAGCCACCAGCGGAGCCATCGTCGGACGCTTCGCCGTAACGATCCCGTCAAACCGATGAACACCCGCACTCTCGCGACACCGCCACGCGATCCCGCTCACGCGGTAAATCGCGAGCCGATCGGTGTGACACTCGAACGCGACCGTCTCGCGCACCGCGCATGGCGCCTTGAGCTCGCGATCCTCGCGCTCCAACGGATCGCAGACACCCGCACCACCAACACCAGCACGATCCCCGAGCCCCTGCGCAACGCGATGCACGCGTTCTCGCTCGAGCTCCACGAAGTCAAACGACGCCTCACCCGAGACGGAGAAACGGCGGGCGTGACCAAACCCCCGAAGCGAAGGCCCAGTAGCGCCACTCCCGCGTGAACCCGGCAGCGACTCTCCACGTTCGTGTGCCGCAAAGCAGAAGTCTCACCCGGCAACGATCACACGCCCCCTATGGACGAAAAGCATGTCAGAGGTCTGGTGGCGTGAGCGCTTCTGCATCGCCTACGTAAGCGGGCGTGAGGCTACACGTGGCTTGTACCGCGTACCGATACATGGTACAGTCTAGGTGTGGTGCAGTCCGCGGACATCGTCGTCCTCTTCGCGCTCATCAACGAGAGCGAGGGGTGGACGCTGCGTTCGCTGGCGGAGCGCTTAGGCGTTCAGCACTCGAAGGTTCAGCGCGCTCTCGAGCGTCTGGCGGAAGCCGGTTTATACGACTCGGATCGAAGGCAGGTGATTCCTCACGCCGCTGAGGAGTTCGTTGAGCATGGGCTCAGATACCTCCATCCTGCACGTGAAGGACCGGTGGTTCGGGGCGTGCCGACTGCCTGGGCGGCGTCGCCCTTGAAGTCGGAGATCGTGAGCGGTGATGACTTGCCTCCTGTCTGGCCTGACCCGACGAGCAAGATTCGCGGCCAGGCCGTCGAGCCTTTGGATGGCAGTCTCCTCAAGCTGGCCCAGGAGTGGCCAGCGGTGGCGGAGCTCGCCGCACTCGCCGATGCGTTGCGGCTTGGGGATGCACGCAGCCGAGCGGCGGCCAAGAAACATCTCCACGAGCGGATCTACGCGCGGTCGTGAGCATCGAACTCCTCGAAACGGCCGCCGGCGCACTCGGCCCGCTCCGGGAGCGAGTCGTCTTCCTCGGCGGCGCGACGATCGGCCTGTGGATGACCGATCCCGCGTCAAGAGCACCACGCGTCACCTACGACGTCGACGTGGTCGCGGAGGTCGTCACGCGCGCTCGCTACGAAGGCTTCCAGGGCGAGCTTCGCCAGGCCGGGTTCCGAGAAGACGTGGAGAGCGGCATCATCTGCCGCTGGCAGCACCCGGAGACCGGCCTTATCCTCGACGCGATCCCCGTAGAACCAAGCCTCGCGGGCTTCGGCGGTCATTGGCTCCGGCCGGCAGTCGAGGCAGCGATCGAGCATCAGCTTCCTTCCGGCACGCTCATCCGCGTCGTTCCTCCCGCGTATCTGCTGGCCACGAAGCTCGAGGCATTTGCCGACAGAGGAGGCGACGACTGCATCGCAAGTCGCGATTTCGAGGATGTCGTGCTCCTCGTCGATTCTCGCGAGGAGCTTCGTGACGAGTTGGAAGGCGCCCCCGACGATCTTCAAACCTACGTCAAGCGGGAACTCGATCGCATCATGCGACTCGCGACGTTCGAGTACGGGGTCGAAGGCGCGCTTACGGGCCCCGGGGCGAGGGCTCGCGCCGACAGCGTGACGATTCCACTCCTCCGACAACTCGCGGCGTGAGCCTCCAGCAGCGAGACCTTCGGGCTCGTCAGCGTGCTTTTCGCCAGCTCCCGCCGAGAAATTTCAAACTTCTCGGTACATATTCGGGACACCGTTTACATAACCCGCCGACACCAAGACCTGATCACATGCGATTTTGCAGGATGTTTGTGGAGTGCGCGGCCTGGGACTCGAACCCAGCCCGCCGGATTAAAAGTCCGGTGCTCTACCCGATGAGCTAGCCGCGCTGGAGCAGTCTAAAAGCGCTGCGTTTGCGACGGTCGCAAGCGGTTGCCCGAGCGCGGAGAAAACGAGCCGGATCGACATCCCGTGGGTGATCACGAGCACCGGTCGCGGCCGCTGGCGGATCTCGCGCAGCGCCGCCATCATCCGCTCAGTCTGCGCGTGAAAGGACTCGCCGCCGGGCGCCGTG
>DATAJI010000219.1:0-13753 GCA_036262195.1 Solirubrobacteraceae bacterium | reverse complement strand
GACGCGTTGCTCGACGAGCGCGCAGAACACGTCGTCGCCAGAGCGTGGCGGAACAGGCAGGTTCAGCGTGAAGCCGGTCCCCTTGCCGCTGCCGTGATCGCCGACGTCGCCGGTGCCCGGGAACAGTCCGGTCTGGTGAATCGAGATATAGAGGACGTCGGCCCGGCGAGCGAATAGATCGTTGGTCCCGTTGCCGTGGTGGACATCCCAGTCGAGGATCAGCACGCGCTCGAGGCGATGCTCGCGGAGGGCCCGGGTGGCTGCGAGCGCAACGTTGTTGAAAATGCAGAAGCCCATCGCCCGCGCCGCCTTGGCGTGGTGGCCGGGCGGACGCCCGGCGGCAAACCCGCTGCTGGCGCCGCCGTCCAGCAGCCGGTCGACGAGCTCGGCGGCGCCACCGGCGGAACGCAATGCCGCCTCCCATGAGCCGGGGCTGACGATCGTGTCGGCGTCGATCGCGCCGCCGCCGCGCTCGCACAGCGCCTCGACGGCAGCGACGTACTCGGGAAAATGGACCTCCTCGAGCAATCCGCGTTCGACGCGTGGCGCCTCGACGCGCTCGAAGCCGTGCCAGTCGCTTAGCTCGAGCTGAGCCTCGATCGCCACTATTCGCGCCGCGCACTCGGGGTGCTGGCCCGTGTCGTGGTCGAGCATCGCCGGATGAGAGATGTAGACCGGGCGGGACATCGAGGTACGGTACAGCGCGCATGGCGAGCGCCTCCCGAATCGAGGCCGACCTGGCGGTGGTCGGCGCCGGCGCGGCCGGCCTCTACGTATCGCTCGTCGCTGCCGCCGGCGGCGCACAGGTCGCCCTGATCGCAGCGTCCTCCTTTGCCCAGACAGCGAGCTACTGGGCGCAAGGAGGCCTCGCGGCGGCGCTCGCGATCGAGGACAGCGCTGAGCTCCACCTGCGCGACACCGAGCTCGCCGGGCGTCGACTCGTGCGCCGCTCCGCAGCTGCGCTGCTATGTGACGAGGCCCCGGGACGGGTGCGCGATCTCGAGCGGCTCGGCGTTCGCTTCGACGCCGACCGGCGAGGTCGTCTTGCGCTCGGCCTCGAGGGCGGCCATTCAGTGCGCCGGATCGTCCACGCCGGCGGGAGCGCGACCGGCCGGCGCGTCGTGCGCCAGCTGTCAGCGCTGGCCGCGGAACAGCCACGGGTCAGGGTGCTAGAGCACGCGAGCGCCGGCGCGCTGCTCCTGAGCAACGGCCGCTGCGCGGGCGTGAGCTGTGACGACGGACGGTTGGTGCGCGCGCCGGCGGTGGTGATCGCCACCGGCGGGGCGGCAGCGCTGTGGTCGCGGACAACGAACCCGCCGGGCTCGCTCGGTAGCGGGTTGCTGCTGGCCCGCGCCGCCGGCGCCGAGCTCGCCGATCTCGAGTTCCTCCAGTTCCACCCGACCGCCGTCACGGGCGTCGCAGGACGTGAGGGGTTCCTGATGACGGAGGCGATCCGCGGCGAGGGCGCGGTGCTGCTCGACGGCGATGGCGAGCGCTTCGTAAACGAGCTCCTGCCGCGCGACGAGGTCAGCCGCGCGATCGACGTCCGCCTCGTGGAGCGCGACGAGCGCTGCGTCTGGCTCGACATGCGCGACGTCGATCCGGCGCTGTTTCCGAACATCGTCGAGGCCCTGGGGGAAGCCGGGCTCGACGTGACGCGCCAGCTCGTGCCGGTTGCGCCGGCTGCGCACTACATGATCGGCGGCATCACGACCGACCTCTACGGTCGCTCTACCGTGCCGGGGCTCTATGCGGTCGGCGAGTCTGCTTGCACGGGTCTGCACGGAGCAAATCGCCTCGCCTCGAACTCACTCAGCGAGTGCTTCGTATTCGGCGCCAGCGCTGCCGGCGCTGCGCTCGGGGAGCCACCATTGCCGATGGATGCCGAGCTCGTGCCGGCGAGACCTGAGAGTCCCGCGGTCACGGCGGCGAGCAAGAATGCGCTGTGGGAGCTCGCCGGCCTGCGACGAACACGCGAGGGCCTCGAGCGCCTATTGGCGGACGAGCACCCGCTGACGAGGTTGATCGCTAGATGCGCGTTGAGTCGCGAGGAGACACGCGGCGTCCACTCGCGCAGCGACTTTCGCAAGCTCGATCCGGAGCTCGACAACCTGCACACCGTCATCGGCGTGGACGGGGCTGCGCGACTCGAGCGCTGGGACTGACTCGCTTAAGCCAGGCGTAACACCACCGATCGGGTTCCCTTCACACGGCGCGTCCAGACTTCCCGCCCTGGAGAGAGCGCGTGTCGGGGTCGCGCAAGAGGCCAAAGGGAGGGTGACCCATGTACCAGTTCAGCCGAGGGATCTACCGCGAGCTTGCCCCGCTGGTCGAGCGTCGCAACGGAGGACGCGCCGATCTGGACGATCAGCTTCGGGTCCTGGACGCCTGCGAATCGGCGATCCACAGGCTCGCAAGCGACCGGCAATATTTCGCAAAGCCGGCGCGCACGCTGTTCAGTGACGTGCGCAGCTTCTTCCCGGTGGCGCGCCAGCACCACGTCTACCGAGTGATCGAGCACTACGTGACGCTCGCTGATGAGTTTCTCGCGGCACTCCCAGCGGGGGGCTGCGACGCCGATGGCAATCCGATTCAGTGCCGCGCAATGACGCGCAAGGGAACGACTTGCCAGCGCACGCCGCTGGCGCGCAACGGGTACTGCCCGTCGCATCAGCACCTGGCCGAAACGGAGCACGAAGAGGCACCAGCGCTCGCGGCGTAGCGCCGGCATGGCAGCGGCCGTGGGCGGCCCGGCTTCGCTCCGCCGTCGGGCGCAGATCGCCTTGATCGCGGCGCGGCTCGGGGCGGCGACTGCGGTGCGAGCCGCAGTCCGCTCCGGCGTTTCCGCCGAGGCGGACGGCGGGCGGCCGCGACTCGCCGAGACGGCGAGCGATGGTGTCGGCGGATCGGGTCCTCACTAGCCGCTTGCGAGCACGGACAGCAACGCCCCCGCTCGACTACCCGCCGTAGGAGTCGACGCAACTGCGGCGGCCTGCCGTGGACGTCGTCGGTCTACACGCTCGGAGAGGGGCTCCTGCGTCCGGTTTGGGAGCCCAGGCATCCCCCAAAAAAGCCCCAAATTGCAGCGAAATTTGGAGTTTTTGCAGCTATTGCGTATCCTTGACGAGTCGCTGGTGCGTGCGGCCTCATCTTCGCGCGGTGACGTCGCTTCCGAGCATCCTGACCTATGCCAATCGCGTTCAAAGAATGGGCGGTTACCGTACGCGCGCTCGCCGAAGGCGAGCAGCTAGTGACGTTGCGCAAGGGTGGCATTCGCGAGCCGAGCAAGCATTTCGAGGTCGAGCACCCGCGCTTCTTCCTCTATCCGACCTTCGATCACCAACGCTCGGATCTCGTTCGCGAGTCACACCGGCCGGAACTGCGTCGCGCGCTCGAGGAGGGCGTCTGGGCGGACGGCGAGCCGGCGCTGCACGGCTCGCGTTCCGGGCTCGCGCTGCTCCCGCCGGACCGCGTGCGGATTCGCGCCTGGGCCGAGGTTGCCGCGCAGTACACCGTCACCGATCCACGCGTCGTCGATGCACTGTCGCCGTTCTACGTGTGGACGCCTGATTACGCGGAGAAGCGTCTGGAGTGGAAGCGCCGTCATCCGCTCCATGTACTGCTGCTGCGCACCTACCGGATCCCGCGCCCTGTGACCGTCAAGGTCAAGGACGAGTACGCCGGCTGCCGTTCGTGGCTCGAGCTGCAGCGCGACCTCCCGTTCGAGGGCACACCCGTGCTCGCCGACGAGGAGTTTGATCGGGCGGCCGAGGAGATCGAGGCAATCGCCCTCGGTGCCGGCCAGCCCGCCTACGCCTGAGCCGGCGTAAGGCCACACGCGCGGGTCGCTGCGCCGCAACGGCCGCTTGCAACGCTGCTCTGCGTGCGGGTCGAGCGAGCGCCGCGCGCGGCCAGGCGAGGGCTGACTCGGCGCGGGCGGCCGGCAGATACGCTCCGCAGCAGTGAGGAAGGCATGGCGGTTCCTGCGAGGCCTGGTCGTTTCGTTTTACGACGACCAGGCCACGCACCACGCCGCGGCTCTCACCTACTACGCGCTGATGTCTCTGTTCCCGGTGCTGCTCCTCACCGTCTCGCTGCTGGGCGTGCTGGGTGAGTTCCCGACGACCTATAGCGCAATCGTCAACCACCTGCGCGGTGTCGTCCCGAAAGTCACCTTGGCGCCGCTCGCCACGGCGGTAAGGGCCGCTCTCAAGGACCGGGGCACGGCCGCGGCGGCGCTCGTGCTCGCACTCGTGACGGCGCTCTACGGTGGCACCGGCTACCTGGAGGCGGCCCGACGCAGCCTCAACGTTGTGTTCAAGTGCAGCCAAGGGCGCAGCTTCCTGCGCCGCAAGCTCACTGATATCGCATCGCTTTTCGTGCTGGTCGCTCTGCTGATCGCCACGGTGGCGCTGATGTTCGGTGGTGGCGACCTCGCGCGCCGGGTGCTCGGCAGCGAGGCCGCAAGCATCTGGCGCATCGTCCGCTGGCCGGGAGCGTTCGCCAGCGCGCTGCTCGTGTTCTCGTTCGTCTACTACGTGACGCCGGACCTACGCCACCCGACGTATCGCTGGATCCTCCCAGGCGCGCTGGTGGGGGTGGCGTTGTGGCTCGGGGTCTCCGCCGCGTTCTCGGAGTACCTGAGTCAGTTCAACAACTTCAACGTGACGTACGGCTCGTTCGCGGCGGCGATCATCCTGCTCGTCTGGCTGTGGTTCAGCAATCTGGCGCTGCTGATTGGGGCCGAGGTCAACGCGGCGATCAGTCGCGAGCGGGCGGGCACATCCGCTCCCGCCTCGCAGAGATCCTGACGGCAGGCAGCCGCGCCTCGCGCCCTTAGCTCAATCCCAGGTGTGGGTCGCCATGAAGAGCACGATTGCGACGACCGCGATCGCGAGCAGCAGCCCCGCGATCAGGCGCGCCGGGCGAGCAGAGGTCGGCATCGTGGCGGCAGGATCGCGGATCCCGGTGTCGAGCAGAACCTCGCGCGCCGCCTGCGCCCCCGAGGCCGGGACAAGGATCTCTCGCGGTCCGCTGGCCATGAAATCGGGAACGTCGAAGCCCGCCGCGCGGCGAATCAGGCTCGGTACGCCCTCCTCGAGCAGCATTCCCGCGATGAATTCGGCCTCGACCTGGTTGCGCGCGCCCGCAGCCCAGACGAGCGGGCCTTGCGCGTACCGCGGGTCGATCTTGCGCGCGCGCCGCTGACGATCGTCAACCTCCGCCTCGGCGTGCGCTGCCACCAGCGGCATGCCGCACTGCGGGCAGAAACGCTCCTCGCCGGCATGCGCGGTGCCGCAGTCGGGGCAGAGGAGCGACTCCGAGGACATCAGCTGACGCTCAGCGCGACCTCCGCGACGCCGTCGGCGTCGATCCGGTAGCCGCGTACCTCCGGCTCCGCCCCGGCAACCCCGACGATCAGGTAGATCGTGCCCGGCCATAGCGACTGCCCGAGCTCGGGCGGGACGGCGATATTGATGTCGGTCTGCGACGGGTACGGCGCGCTTCGCGTGTGCGAGTGGTAGATCGCCCCGAGCTCCCAGCCGGATGATTCGATGTCCGTCTGAATCTGGCTTATCTCGAGTCCGTCGATCTCGTAGCGCAGCGGGCTCGCGTGGATGTTCGTGGCGCGATACACGCGCTTGGCCACCCCATCCGCGCTCGCGACGATGCCACAACACTCGTTCGGGGCATCGGCGAGCGCATGCGATACCAGCTCGTCGTACAGCGCTCGATCGACTTGCATCAAGTGCCCGCGCGAGTCGCGCCGCAAGCCAGCAAGCGATGCGGCAACGGCCGCATCGCTACCACCACAGCGTCGACTCGAGGTTCTCGATCTCCTCGAGCGGCCGCGTGTACACCCCGCTCGAGAGGTACTTCCAGCCGTCGTCGGCGACGACGAAGACGACGTTGCCCTCGTCGAGCTCGCCCGCGATGCGAGCCGCGACCCGCGCGATCGCGCCCGAGGAAACACCGGCGAAGATGCCCTCCTCGTCGAGCAGCCGCCGCGTCCAGACGATCGCATCGCTGTTGGTCACGAAGATCTTGCGGTCGAGCAGCGAGAGGTCGATGATCGGCGGGATGAAGCCGTCGTCGAGCGAGCGCAGCCCCTGGACCGGCTCGCCTTGCATCGGCTCCGCCGCGACGATCTTGACGGCGTCGCCTAGCACCTCTTTCAGGCGGCGGCCGTTGCCCATCAGCGTGCCTCCGGTACCGAGCCCGGCGACGAACGCGCTGACGTCGTTGTCCAGCTCCTCGAGGATCTCGACAGCGGTGCCGTTGTAATGCGCGAGCGGGTTGGCCTCGTTGCCGTACTGGTAGGGCATGTAGTAGCGCGAGTCGGCGGCGGCCATCTCGAGCGCCAGCTCGACAGCGCCGTTGGACCCCTTCGACCCCTCCGAGTAGATGATCTCGGCACCCCACATCTGGAGTAGCTGCGTGCGCTCCGGGGTGACGTTGTCGGGCATCACGACCTTGAGCGGATAGCCCTTAAGCTTGCAGAGCATGCCGAGCGAGATGCCCGTGTTGCCCGACGTCGGCTCGAGGATCACCTGGCCGGAGGCGATCGCACCCTTCTCCTCGGCGTCCTCGATCAGTGCGCGAGCGACACGGTCCTTGACCGAGCCGGTCGGGTTGTGCGACTCGAGCTTGGCCCACAGTCTCACGCCGGGCTTTGGCGAGAGGCGTTTCAGCTCAACGATCGGCGTGTTGCCGATCGACTGGACGATATCGCCGTAGCGCCCCCCGCACGGGCGGTTGTGGAGCTCGCGCGCGCTCATCGCTTCAGTAAAGATAGCGAGTGCGATCAGCCGCCGGCCATCGCCGGCAGGATCACGAGCGAGTCGCTCGGTGCGACCGTCGTGTCAAGCCCGTCGAGGACACGGACGTCCTCGTCGTTGAGGTAGACGTTGACGTAGCGATTGAGCTCACCGTCGCCGCCGAACAGCTGCGACTCGGTCGCCGGATGCGCCGCGACCAGCGCGCGGAGCACCTCGCGCACGTTCGCGCCGGCGGCCTCGACCTCGCGCTCACCGCCTACCGAAGCGCGCAGCACCGGGGGGATCTTGATCGTTGGCATGGACTGAAAGCTATCCGGCCGCGGCGCAGAAAGCCTCGTAGTCGGGGAAGACCCCCATCTCCTCGTCTGTGATCGACGCGGGATCGCGCGAGCAGATCGGGCAGTCGGGGTCCCGACGGACCCTGACCTCGTCAAGGGTCGCGGCCAACGCGTCGTAGAGCAGCAGGCGCCCGATCGCGGGATTACCGGCGCCGACGATCAGCTTGATCACCTCGGTCGCCTGGAGTAGGCCCATCGTTCCTGGTAGCACGCCGAGCACGCCGTTGGCGCCGCAGGACGGCGCCAGCTCGGCCGGCGGCGGCTCCGGGAAGAGGCAGCGGTAACAGGGGCCGTCGTAGGGCTTGAAGATCGAGAGCTGACCGTCAAACCCGAGGATCGAAGCCGAAACGACGGGGATCTGCAGGCGCACGCTCGCGTCGTTCAGGAGGTAGCGCGTTGGAAAGTTGTCAACCCCGTCGACGATGATGTCCCAGCCGGCGATGATCTCCATGATGTTCGAGGCGTCGAGGCGCGTCTGGTAGGGCACGACGGTGACGTCGGGGTTGAGTGCGTGGATCGTCTCCTCCGCCGATTCGACCTTCGGAACTCCGATCCGCGCCGTCGTGTGGATCACCTGGCGCTGGAGGTTCGACAGGTCGACGACGTCGTCGTCGACGATACCCAGCGTGCCGACACCGGCCGCGGCCAGGTATAGCGCGGTCGGCGAGCCGAGGCCGCCGGCGCCGAGCAACAGCACGCGCGCGTCGAGCAGCTTCTGCTGACCGCTCTCGCCGACCTCGGGGATCAGAATGTGGCGCGAATAGCGCTCGCGCTGCTCGGCCGAGAGCGTCTTTGGCAGCTCTACCTCGTAGCCGCGATCCTTCCACAGCGTGATGCCGCCGGTCATCGACTCGACGTGCTCGTAGCCGAGGTCGTCGCCCAGCGTGCGCGCCGCCAGTGCCGAGCGGTTGCCGGACGCGCAGTAGAGGACGACCCGCTGCGAGTGGTCAGGAACGACGCCGTCGCCGATCAGCTCGTGGACGACGCGCGGGTCGGTCTCTGTTATCCCCGCCTTGACCTGGCGAATGAACTCGCTGCCCGAGGGGCTCATCGTGAAACTCCCAAACTCTTGTCAGGATTCATAACTATAAAAAGTATAGCGCACTCCCAACGAACCGGAGCGTGACGGATGATGGCCTGCGCGCCGGCGCGGCTCTGGTGAGTGCAAGCGTGAACCGGAGTCAGCCGCAGCTCGCTCTCCGTACTCTTCTATCGGTGCACCCGCGCATTCGTCTCGCGCTCACCGTTGCGGTGCTCTGCACGGCGGCGATCGTCCTGATCGTGACGCTGTCAGCCAGCTCCGGTGTGAGCGGCACGGGGGGCACGCCGAGCCAGCTCGTCAACGGCTTCTACGGCCCGACCGCGCCGCCGGCAATGCCGGCGGTCAACTTTGCGCTGCGCAACCAAAACGGTCAGACGATCAGCCTGAAGCGCTACGAGGGTCAGGTCGTCGTGCTGACGTTCGTCTACTCGACCTGCCAGAACACCTGTCCTGTCGTGGTCTCGCAGATCCGCGGCGCACTCAACGAGCTCAGCCATAGCGTCCCGGCGATCGCGGTGAGCGTCGATCCCAAGCAGGACACGCCCGCCAACGTGAGCGCCTTCCTCGTCAAGGAGGACGTGCTCGGTCAGCTCCAGTACCTCGTCGGGTCGCGCATGCGACTCGCGCCGATCTGGCACTTCTTTGGGATCCAGCCGCAGATCAACGTCAACTCATCGAAGTCCGACCACTCGGTCGATGTAGAGCTGATCGACAAGACCGGCAAGCCACGTGTCGGTTACACGGACGTGACCCAGATGGATCCCGACGCGATCGCGCACGACATCGAGAAGCTCCAATCGGAGCCGCTGCCGAAGCTACTACCGCCGCGTCGCTCGCTGTAGGGCTTTTGGGCTGACGCCGGCCGCGGCGGCTGAGCGGACGACTGATACCCTACCTCGCGGGTAGGTTATCGGCGAATGATGTTCTCCACAAAATCCGAGTATGGCGTCCGCGTGATGGTCGAGCTGGCCAGGCGCGGCAGCGATGAGCCTGTTCCGTTGACCGAGATCGCGGAGCACGAAGGGCTGCCGCTCGCCTATCTGGAGCACCTCGTCGCGCGGCTGCGGCGCGCAGGACTGATCGACAGCCGTCGCGGGGCCCACGGCGGCTACCGCCTCGCTCGCGACGCCTCGACGATCACCATGGCCGAGGTCGTCGAAGCGCTGGAGGGTGGGATCGCGCCGGTCGAGTGCATCTCGAGCGCGCCCGACGGCACCACGCGCTGCGTGCGCGAGCTCGACCCGAGCCACGTCTGCACCACGAAGATCCTGTGGACCCGCGTGCGCGGCTCGATCATCCAGACGTTGCAGCAGACGACGCTCGCCGAGCTCGTCCCAACCCCACGTGAGAACCCGGTCGCCGCGTAGTGCGCCCGACAAGGAGGCACAGTTGGCTGAGCTAGAGATCCGCGACCTTCACGTCCGTACGGAGGAGCGGGAGATCCTGCGCGGCGTCGATCTGACGATCCGCTCGGGTGAGCTGCACGCACTGCTCGGGCCGAACGGATCGGGCAAGTCGACGCTCGCAAACACGATCATGGGCCACCCCGGCTACGAGGTGACCGAAGGCCAGATCCTCTTCGACGGCAAGGAGCTGCGAGAGCTCGCGCCGCACGAGCGCGCACGGCTCGGACTGTTTCTTGCGTTCCAGTACCCGGTCGCGGTCCCGGGCGTATCCGTCGCCAACTTCCTGCGGATGGCGATCAACGCGCAGCGCGACGAGCCGATCAAGGTCAAGGAGTTCGGCAGCCAGCTCGAGCACGCCGTGAAGCTCCTCGACGTCGATCGAGCGTTCACCTCGCGCCACCTCAACGATGGCTTCTCGGGTGGCGAGAAGAAGCGCGCCGAGATCCTGCAGATGGCGATGCTCCAGCCGCAGATCGCGGTGCTAGACGAGACCGACTCCGGTCTGGACATCGATGCCTTGCGCACCGTCGCCGAGGGCGTCGCAAAGCTGCACGACGAACAGGGGATCGGGGCGCTGATCATCACCCACTACCAGCGGATCCTCGACTACGTGAAGCCGCAGTTCGTGCACATCCTGATGGACGGGCGGATCGTGATGCGCGGCGGGCCCGAGCTGGTCGCGCGGCTCGAGCGCGAAGGCTATGACCCGATCCGCGAAGAGGTCGCCGCGAATGCCTGAGGCCGCGATGCCGGCGCCGCCGGCGGACTCGACCCGCCGCGCCACAGCGACCCCGCGCAAGGCCGGGGCCGCCCGCGAGGCGACGCTGCACTTTGCCCTCGACGGCGTCGGCACGCCGCGCATCCCGCTCGCCGAGTCGCGCGAGCGCGCCCGCGCGGCCTACGAGCGGCTGGCTCTGCCGAGCTGGCGTCGGTCGGGGTTCTGGACGACGAGCCTCGAGCAACTGGACCTCGAAGGGCTCGAGCGACGCACGCACGAGCCACAACCGTCCGGACCGGCGTTCCTCGACGGTCAACGCTCCGCCGGCGTGCTGCTCCAGCGCGACAGCTCGGTCGTTCACGTGGAGCTCGAGCCGGAGCTGGCCGAGCGGGGCGTCATCCTCTGCTCGCTCGAGGATGCTGCGCGCGAGCACAGCGAGCTCTTTGAGCGCTACTACCTGCGT
This sequence comes from Solirubrobacteraceae bacterium, assembly GCA_036262195.1. Taxonomy (GTDB): domain Bacteria; phylum Actinomycetota; class Thermoleophilia; order Solirubrobacterales; family Solirubrobacteraceae; genus Palsa-513. Next base: position 3,007 of record DATAJI010000219.1, on the reverse strand, counting down.
CGCCTGCCGATCGACCGGCACAAGCTCGAAGCGGCAAGCGCCGCATTCTGGACCGGCGGCGCGTTCCTCTACGTCCCGCCCGGCCTGCACGTGCCCGATCCGTTCCAGATCGTCTACGAGATCAGCCAGGGCGGAACGGCACAGTACGTGCATACCCTGGCGATCGCGGGGGCGGGCAGCGATGTTCGCTTGCGCGAGTACGGTCTTGCCGGCGACAGCGACGGCGACTCGCTGCATGCCGGCCAGTTCGAGCTCTACCTCGAGGACGGGGCGCGCTGCCGCCTCGCGCAGGTCGTCGACTGGGGCGTCGGGGGCGTCCACGACGTCTCGACCTCGAGCGTCGAGGTGGAGCGGGACGCCTGGTGCCACTGGCTTCCCGCTCTGCTCGGCGGTGCTTTGATCCACCATCACGACGAGATCGCGATCGCCGGGACCGGCGGCGACATGGCGTTCCGAGGCCTCTTCTTCACCGAACGCGACGAGCGCCTCGACGTGTTCGCCGTCGACCTGCATGAGACGGGCCCGTCCGGCGGAGATGTCCACTGGCGCGGGGCGGCGAGCGGTGACAGCCGGGCGAGCTTCGAGGGCCTGATCAAGATCAACCATGGCGCCCAGCAGAGCCACACCTACCTGCAGTTCCACTCGATGCTGCTGTCGGCTAGCGCGGAGCTCGACGCGATTCCGTCGGTACTGGTCGGGGCCGACGACGTCTCGGCATCGCACGGCGGGACCGTGGGCGAGCTCGATGAGGACCTGATCTTCTACATGCAGACGCGTGGCCTGACGCGCCCCCAAGCGGTCCGGGTGATCGTCGAAGGCTTCTTCGAGCCGCTGATCGTCCAGCTCGACGACCCGCCGCTCGAGCAGCTGATCCGTGAGCGCATCGGCGCGAAGCTTGCCGGTGCGGCCGACGAGATCGAGCGCTACGCGCTCGCGAGGTAGCGGTGGCCGGCGCCGTCCGCACAGTGAATGCCCCGCCGACGCTCGACGTTCGGGCCGATTTCCCGATCCTCCAGCGGGAGATTGACGGCCGCCGTCTCGTCTACCTGGACTCCGCCTCTACCTCGCAGAAGCCGGAGTCCGTGCTCGCGGCGCTCGACGACTTCTACCGCCATCACAACGCGAACATTCATCGCGGCGTGTATCCGCTGGCGCAGGAGGCCGACGCGCTGTTCGAGGGAGCGCGCAAGCGCATCGCCGCGTTCACCGGCGCGCCGGTGCGCTCGACGATCTTTACGCGCAACGTGACCGAGGCGATCAACCTCGTGGCGTACTCCTGGGGGCGCGCGACGCTCAAGCCCGGCGATGCGGTGCTGATCACCAAGATGGAGCACCACTCGAACATCGTCCCCTGGCAGCTCGCGGTGCAGGCCACCGGCGCCGAGCTTCGCTACCTGGAGATCGACGACACCGGCATGCTCTCGCTCGATCAGCTCGACCGCGAGCTCGAGCGCGGCGACGTGCGACTCGTCGCGCTGACTCACGTCTCGAACGTGCTCGGCACGATCAACCCCGTTGGCGCGGTGGTCGCTCGCGCCCACGCCGCCGGGGCCCTCGTGCTGATCGACGGCGCACAGGCCGTGCCGCAAATGGCGGTTGACGTCACTGCGATCGGCGCCGACTTCTACGCCTGGACCGGCCACAAGGCGCTCGGGCCGACCGGCGTCGGCGTGCTGCACGCAAACGCCACGCTGCTCGAGTCGATGCCGCCGTTCCTCGCGGGCGGCGACATGATCGCGAGCGTCGCGGCGCAGCACTCCACCTGGAACGAGCTGCCGTGGAAGTTCGAGGCCGGCACGTCGATGATCGCCCAGGTCGTCGGTCTTGGCGCGGCCATCGACTACCTGAGCGCGCTCGGCATGGACCGCGTGCGCGCGCACGAGCACGAGCTTGTCGCCTACGCGCTCGAGCAGCTCGCGGCGATCGAGGGCGTCACGGTCTACGGCCCGGCCGGCGCGGACGACCGCGGCGGTGTCATTTCCTTCAGCGTCGCCGGCATCCACCCGCACGATGTCGCGGAGCTGCTGGGCCGCGAGAACGTCTGCGTTCGCGCGAGCCACCACTGCGCGCAGCCGCTGATGGCGAAGCTCGGCGTACCGGCGACTGCACGCGCGAGCTTCGCCCCGTACAACGTCGACGCCGACGTCGACGCTCTCATCGAGGCCGTACGCGGCGCTCAGAGGGTGTTTGCCTGATGGACGATCTCTACCGCGATTTCATCCTCGAGCACTACAAGCGACCACGGAACTTCGGCGAGCTCGAGCCCCACGATCTCGAAGCCCAAGAGCAGAATCCGCTCTGCGGCGATGAGCTCGGCGTCCAGATCCGCGTCGCTGACGGACGGATCGCCGACCTCAGGTTCAACGGCCATGGTTGTGCGATCTCGCAGGCCGCCGCGTCGATCGCCTCCGAGGAGCTGATCGGGATGGACGTCGATGAGGCCGCTGCGCTCGATGCCGACTGGATGCTCGACCTGCTCGGCATCGACATCTCGGCAACGCGCCGCAAGTGCGCGCTGCTCTCGCTCAAGGTGCTACGCCACGCGGTCACCGGTGAAGGCACGTGGCCGGTGGGCGCCGGCGGCTGAGGCTCACGCCCGAGAGGCGGTCGGCAGCTGCTGCTCAGCTGAGGAACTTCTCGACCGCCGCCACGAAGACACCCTCGTCCTGGAAGAGGAAAGATCCTGCGATTGCCACGCCTCGCCCTCGCACCCCGGCTCCCTCACCCGTCTGCTTGGCGCTAACTCTGGACGCGGTAGCGCAGGCGGTAGGCGAGGTAGAAATGCAGTCCTGCTGCCGGGACGAGCGGCGCTCATCGCTCCCCCACCGCGTCGGACCCGCACGACACCACCCCGGTCTAGGGCTCTTCGCGCAGGCGTCGGAGGAAGTCCTCCGCTCGGTCGTGCTCCACGTTTTGTTCGCCCGCCCGCGCGGCCGCCTCGTCGAGTAGCCGCCGTAGTTCGTTCGGATCCACGTCGTCGAGCAGTGTGGGCGATGCGAGTCCCAGC
>DATAJI010000218.1:0-14006 GCA_036262195.1 Solirubrobacteraceae bacterium | reverse complement strand
GCGCTGGATCGAGGGCAGCGCGACGTTGACGATCGTCGCGTCGAGGACGACCATCAGCTGAGCGATGCAGACGACCGCGACGGTCAGCCAGGGATTGTGGGTGCGGTGCGGTGTCTCAGGCAAGATCGGCTCCATGTGGCGGAAGTTACAATGTGACCGGCCGGTCAGGTTGCTGGAGGCACCGTAGCACAACATGACCGACCGGTCCGGTTACGCTGACGGACGTCCGCTCGGCGAGCCGATCCGGGCCGCCAGGTCCCGCTCGTCGATCGCGCCCTCACGCACGACACGCCAGCTGCCGTCAAGATCGAACCGGCTGAGGTCGAGGACCGTCGAGTGCACGCCGGGCAGCTCGCCGCCGTCGATCACGAGGTCTGCGCCGCGGCGGATCGCTAGAGGCAAGTCCTGAACCCGCCGCGCCGTCGCTCCGCCAGAATGGTTAGCGCTCGACTGGAGCACCGGCGAATCGAGCGACAGGCCCACATCAACCACGCGCACTCCCAGCAGCTCGCCGCCGGCGAGTGGGTAGCGCCGCCGCGGGTTGGCCAGCAGCAGCGTTACCGGCCCGGGCAGCACGGCGCTGAGTGCGCTCCGCGTCCGCTCGCCGAGCTCCGGCAGCAGCGCGAGCGCGACGGCGAGAGAGAAGCAGAGGAGCGCGGCCGGTTTGTCGCCGTCGCGTCCTTTCAGCGCATAAAGGCGCCGCACGGCAGCGACGTTCTCCGGGTCGCAGCAGAGGCCGTAGACGGTGTCAGTCGGAAACACTGCGACACCGCCGCCCGCGATGCACTCGCGCAGCGCGTCATCCGAGCCGGAAATTGGTGACACCGTCAGCTCGCCCGGCGCGCGACGATTACGCGCTCGTGTCCGGCCAGGTCGCGGCGGCGCTCGACAGAGCTGAAGCCGGCCTCTTCGCAGAGACGCGCCACTGCTTCGGCCTGACCGTCCCCACCATGCTCGATCGCGAGCAACCTGACTTCGGTGCGCGCGGCCTGCGTGGCCAGAGCGCGAATTACCGCCAGGCCGTCGTCGCCGCCGTCGAGGGCGAGGCCAGGCTCGTGACGCGAGACCTCGGGCTCGAGCGTGGCGATGACGCTGGTCGGTATGTAGGGCGGATTGGCGAGGATCGCGTCGAAGCCTCCGCCCAGGCCATCGAGCAGATCGCCCCGCCGCCAGGCGACATCGAGGCCCAGCCGCTCCCCGTTCGCGCGCGCGACGGCGAGCGCAGCGTCGCTGACGTCGCTGCCGGTCACGCTCAGATCGCCGCGCTCATCCTTCAATGCGAGCGCCACCGCGCCAGCCCCCGTGCAGCAGTCGAGCACGCGCTCGGCGTGACCGAGCTCGTAGCCGACCTCGACCAGCAGCTCGGTCTCGGGCCGCGGGATGAGAACGCGCGCATCGACCGTCAGCTCGAGCCCGCGGAACGCCCGCCGGCCGACGATGTAGGCAACCGGCTCGCGGTCCACGGCCCGCCGGCGCACGTGCGATTGGAAGCGCCGCACCGCCGCGCCGCTTACGACGAGCTCGCGATCGATCAGCACGCGCTCACGCGTAACGCCGAGCGCGTCAGCGAGCAGCAACTCCGCGTCGAGCCTGGCGCTCCCCGACCCACCGGCGGCGATCGCAGTGCGCGCGCCGTCGAGCGCGTCGCGCGCCGAGACGGCAGCGTGCAGGCTCACTCGCCGGTTTGCGCCACGAGCAGCCGGCGCTTCTCGTCAGCCTGCAGCGCGGCAGTGAACTCGTCAAGCTCGCCGGCGAGCACTGCGTCGAGGTTGTAAAGCGTCAGTTTGACGCGCTGATCGGTCACGCGCCGCTCGGCGTAGTTGTAGGTGCGGATCTTCTCCGCACGATCGCCGCTCCCGACCTGCGAGCGGCGGTCGGCGGCGAGCGTCGCCTGCTGGTCGGCGAGCGCCCGCTCGTACAACCGCGCGCGCAACACGCGCAGCGCTTTCTCGCGGTTCTGCAGCTGCGACTTCTCGTCCTGCATCGAGACGACGATCCCGGACGGCTTGTGCGTCACGCGGACAGCTGAGTCGGTCGTGTTGACCGACTGGCCGCCGGGGCCACTGGAGCGGTAGACGTCGACCTGAAGATCCCCCGGATCGATCCGCACGTCGACGTCCTCGGCCTCCGGCAGCACGGCGACGGTCGCCGTCGAGGTGTGTATTCGCCCCTGAGACTCCGTCTGGGGCACGCGCTGGACACGATGCGTGCCGCCTTCGAACTTGAAGATCGAGTAGGCGCCGTCGCCCTTGATCGCAAAGGTGTGCTTGCCGTCGGCGTCGTCGAGCGTCTCGACGGTGAAGCCGAGCCGTTCGGCGTAGCGGACGAGCATCCGGTAAACGTCGTCTGCCCAGAGGCCGGCCTCATCGCCGCCGGCGCCGCCCTGGATCTCAACGATCACGTGCTTGTCGTCGTTCGGGTCGCGCTGCACCATCGCCAGGCGAAGCTCCTCCTCGATCTCGCCGATACGTTCGCGCGAGCTTGCCAGCAGCTCGCGCAGCTCCAGATCGTCACCGTCGTCAGCCAACAGCTCCTCGGCCCCTGCGGCATCGTCGCTCGCGCGCCGCCATTCGGTGGCGAGCTTCGCGGCTGGCTCGAGCTGACTGTAAGCCCGCCCGACCTCGGCGAAACGCTGGCGGTCGCCGAGGACGGCCTGGTCCGACATCTGCTCGGAGAGCTCTGCAAACCGAGCCTCGATCTGGTCCACCAGCTTGTCGATCACGCAACCACCTCAAGACCCACGAGGTCCGCTGCCGTGAGGCCATCTGCCGCTTCCGCGTCGATCACCGCGCGCAGGGCCGCAAGCGCAACCGCGAGCTGATCGAGGTCGGGCTCGCGCGTCGTCAAGCGCTGCAGGGCCAGACCTGGTGCGATCAACAGCCCGACCACACGGTAGCGTCGGTAGCGCGCAGCGAGCCGGATGATCTCGTAGGAGATGCCGGCGATCACGGGCACGCCGAGGATCCGGGTCGCGATCAGCCAGTACCACGCTGGCAGGCCAAACGGCGCAAAAACGAAGATCGCGACGATCATCACGATCAGCAGGAAGCTCGTGCCGCAGCGCGGATGCAGGCGCGAGAAGCGGGCCGCTTCGGACGGCTCGAGCTCGGCGCCAGCCTCGTAGCACGCGATCGCCTTGTGCTCGGCGCCGTGGTACTCAAAGACCCTGCGGAGCTCGCGCAGGCGCGAGAGGAGCACGAGATAGCCGAGGAAGATCAATGTACGAACGACGCCCTCGATGAGCCAGAAGAGGGTCGCGGAATGAAGTGAGCCCTTGATCAGGCTGACGAGCCCGACCGGAACGACGAAGAACAGGCCGATCGCAAACACCAGCGATAGCCCGACCGCTCCGGCCCACGCGGCGCCAGAGAGCTCCTCCTTCCCCTCCCCTTCGCGCTCGCCGACCTGCACGCCCAGGGAGATGTTGAGAGCACGCAACCCGATCCCAAGCGACTCCCCCAGCGCGATGATGCCCCGAAGCAACGGCAGGCGCAAGATTCGGCGCCGGCGGAGCACCGACGCGAACGGCGTCGTGCGAACGACTATCTCGCCCGCTGGCGGCTCACGCTTGGGGTCCTCGAGCTGCTCAGCGGTCGGGGCCCGGAGCGCGACAGACCACGTGCGTACGCCACGCATCATCACGCCTTCGAGCACCGCCTGACCGCCGATCGGCCGGTCCTCGCCGCGTGTAGGCAGGGCCCGACGCACGCTCGCGGCGTGCACCGCCGCCACGCGTCCGTCCTACTTAATCGCTGTAGCGCGACGCGTGGCGCTGCGAGCGGCGCGGCGCTGGAAGCGCTCGACGCGTCCGCCGGTGTCAATCAGCTTCTGGCGCCCGGTGTAGAACGGGTGACAGTTGGAGCAGATCTCGACGTGCAGCTCGGACTTGGTCGAGCGCGTGACGAACTCGTTGCCGCACGTGCAGCGGACGTTTGCAACCACATATTCGGGGTGTATTTCAGTCTTCATCTCAACTAATTGTAGCGGGCGCGAAAACGTTGGTCCGGGCGCGAGCGCTCAACTTCCGCTCGGCGCGTTCGCAGCGTTGCCGGCGCCGCAGACCAACGTGATTTTGCGACTCGGGTTGGCGGGCTCGCTGATCGCGCCCGCCGGATCGGCCTGCGCGGTGATCGCGGCGCCCGCCGTGCAGCGCGGTCCGCTGAACTGGAGGGTCGTGTCGGAGCGCGGCGCGAGGCCGGCAACCTGCTGGTCTGCAAGCGGCGCGGCGCCGACGCTGAACGCAACCTCGAACGGACCAGCTGTGCCTGGTCCACTGTTGCGGATCACGACGTCGTATAGCTCGTTCGTCTTCGCCGGCGATCCTGCTGCGTGAGTGATCTGCACGATGAACAGGTCAGGCGACGGTGCCGTCTCAACGCAGGCCTTGGTTACGCGCTCGGCGCGGCGAATCACATGGCCGGTCCGGCTGAGCCAGCGGTACCTGACGAGCGCACGAAACGCCGCCGGAGCGGGAAGATCAACCACGTTCTCGTTCGCCGTGAACGATGCGATCGCGCGATTCGAGCTTTGCCAGACGCCGAATCCCGGGGCGCTGACCGCAACGTAGGGGCTTGTCGCGGTTGACTGCTCGTAAAGATCAAACGCCACCGACATCGTGCTGGTTCCCGGTAGCGCCTCCATTGCGGCGCTGAACGTCGCCGACCGCGCCGCGGCGCTATCACCCGTCGTGCACGCCGTCACCGTTGCCGAAGCGAGTGGCCCGCGCGGGAGGCTCGCGGCGTCGCGACCGATCGTCGCTGCGCGGACCGAATCGCCGCCCGCAGGGGTGGCAGCGCCAGCCGCGGGCACGGCTGCGCATCCCAGGAGGATCGGGAGGACGAACGAAAGCAAGCGGACAGGGGGCTTCATCGCGTTGAATTGAACACGCCAGCCGGGCGGATGTTGCGACGCGGCGGCGAACCGTCCAGTGCTGCGATCCGCGGCCGATCGCCTTCGCGCGCTGCGACGTCAGGCTCGCAGATCGCGGGGCTTGGGATACGGTCCTCAGGTCCGCTGGTAGAGCGGCCCGTCGCCACCTTCGGGGGTGGTGAGGCGCCCGCCCTTGGCCGTGATCGCGCCGCACTGGACACAGTTGGTGTAGTTGAGGGTGACCTCGACGTCGCCCTCGGTCGGAGCGTCCTCGGCGATCTCGTAGACGCCCGCCGGGCACATCCAGCGCCAGGTCTCGGCGAGCTCACGCGGCACGGTTGTTTGGACGCGGAGGTGGTTTGGCGCGTCATCGCGCGTCGCGTTGCCGCTCAAGTAAACCGAGGAGAGCTTGTCGAACGTGTAACTGCCGTCAGGCTTCGGATAGCGGCGTGCGGTGTCGCCGACGAACATCCTGCGCTCGTCGTCGCGCTCCCACGAAAGGCGCCCGGACGGGAGCGAGCCGCGGCTGACGATCGCCAGGTTCACGAGTGGAGCACCACGCAGGAAGCCGCGCCGGAACGGCTGGCGGGCATTGCGAACGCGGTAGAGCTCCTGGCCGCTTGGCGAGGCCTCGAGCCTTTCCTCGTACTCAGCAAGCGAGTCCCCGCCGCGCTTCAGCGCGGTATAGATCGCCTCCGCAGCGAGCTTCCCCGAGCGAACAGCGTGATGCACGCCCTTGAGCGCAACCGTGTCGAGGAGACCAGCGCCGTCGCCGACGAGGACGGCACCGGGCATGGCGAGGCCTGGCATCGACCACCAGCCGCCGCCCGGCAGCGCTTTCGCGCCCCAGCCGACGCGTTCGCCGCCGGCAAGGATGCGCTTGACGAGTGGGTGCTGCTTGAAGAGTTGGAGCAGGTCGTGCGCGGAGGTCGTCGCGTCGGCATAGTCGAGGTCGATCACGAAGCCGATGCTGACGAGGTCCTCGCCGCTCTTGTGGTCCTTCATCGGATAGATCCAGCTGCCGCCGATCTGGCCGTAGCGCGCACGGAGGCTGACCGGCCAGGGGCCGATCGTGTGGATCACGCGGTCGAGCGGGCGCGCCACCTTCCAGAGCTCCTTGACGCCGAGCTCCCAGACCTGCGGCTCGTGACCGTCGGCGAGACCGAACTCGCGGATCGCGGCGCCGGTCAGTGATCCGCAGGAGCCCTCGGCGAGAACCGTGGCCTGGGCGGCAATGTCGCTTCCGGGCTCGAAGTTCGAGCGCTTCTCGCCCTGCTTGCCGCGCCCCTTGTCGCCCGAACGGACCCCCTGAACGCGCCCGTCGAGCACGATCAGCTGCCTCGCCGCGGTTTCCGTTAGGACGGATGCGCCAGCTTCCTCGGCGCGCCGCTGCTGGTAGCGGGCGAGCGCCGCGACCGAGATCACCTCGTTGCCGCGGTTTCGAAACGGCGGCGGTGGCGGGATTCGCAGCTTCGTCCGCGCGCTCGGCAGCAGGTAAACGGCCTCCTTCGTGACCTCGCCAAACGCGAAGCCCTCGGAGCGCCAATCCTCGCGCGAGAGCTCCGGGAATAGCTCCTGCAGCGGCCCAGGGCGCATCACCGCACCCGATAGGCAGTGAGCGCCGCAGACCTTCGCCTTCTCGATCACGCAAACCGGCACGTCACCAAGGCGCTCGAGCGTCTGCTGATCCTCTGCGAGCAGCGCGAGCAGACGGTTCGCGCAGGCAAGCCCAGCCGTGCCTCCGCCGACGATCGCCACGCCGACGTCGATGCGGTCCTCCTCCGAGTCGATCTCGCGCTTGATCAGCTCGCCCTGCGTGTCGATCGGCGGGGGATAGTCGGCCGGGCGCGCGCCGTCCCCAGCCATCACTTCGCCTTCTTGGCGCGCACCGCCGCGCTCAACTTCGGCAGAACCTTGTTGACGTCGCCGACGATGCCGAGATCGGAGAACTCGAAGATCGGTGCGTTCGAGTCCTTGTTGATCGCGACGATGTTTTCCGAGGACTGCATTCCGACCTTGTGCTGGATCGCCCCCGAAATCCCAGCCGCTAGGTAGAGCCTCGGGGAGACTGTCTTCCCTGTCTGCCCGATCTGCGCCGCATAGGGGTACCAGCCGGCGTCGACAACTGCTCGCGTCGCCGCCACCGAGCAGCGTGCGCCGAATGCCTGCGCGAGCTCCTCGCAGAGGGCGAACCCGTCTGCGTTACCGAGCCCGCGACCGCCAGCGACGAGGATGTCGGCGCCCTCGATGTCGACGTCCCCTCCGCGCTGCTCGCCACGGCTGATCATCCGGGCACGCGTCGAAAACTCCGAGAACTCGACCGCAATCTCCTCGACCTGCGCGTCCGCGCCCGTGCTCTCCGCGATCTCGAATGCGTTCAACCGGCCGATGATGATCCCGACCTCGCTGCGAAAGCTGATCTCCGAGATCTGCGAGTCAGCGAGGATCGGACGCTCGGCGATCAGCCGGTCGCCTTCGACGCGGATGCCCGTCACCTCCATCGCGACGCCGGCGCCGAGCCGAGCAGCGAGCCCCGCGCCGATCTCAAAGCCGAGCAACCCGCCGCCGAACAGTGCGTAGCTGTAATCGCTGCGACCGATGACGCTCGCCATCGCGTCGACGACCGGCTGTGCTAGCCCTTCGGGACCGCGCACAAGGTAGACCTTTCGCGCCCCGTGGCGGCCGAGTTGCCTGCAGAGCTCGGCAGTAGCAGTGTCACCGACGACGATCGCGTGGGCTTCGCCGCCCAGCCCGGCGGCGCACGTCGTAGCCTCGCTCAGCGCGCCGAGAGAGTTCTTGTTGAAAGCGCCGTCGTAGTGCAGCGCGTACACGAGGATGTTCGCCATCAGATCAGCTTCCGTTCGTCGAGCCAGGCGACGATCCGCGCGACGGTGGCGTCGGTGTCGACGTCCTCGATGATCGTGCCGGCCGCCTTCTTCGTCGGCGCCTTCGCTGCGATCCATTGCGCCGCGGCGTGCTCGCCGCCAACACGGGAGGGGTCGATTCCCACGTCTGCACCGCAAAGCACCTCGAGCGGCTTCTTCTTGGCCCCCATGATCGCCTTCAGGGACGGGTAACGCGGTTCGTTGATCGCGTCGCCGACGGCGATCACCGCGGGCAATTCGAGCTCGACGGTGTCGTAGCCGTACTCGGCCTGACGCTCGCAGCGCAGCACGCCCTCAGCGACCTCGAGCTTGATCACCTGGGTCAGCGAGGGCATCCGCAGGTGGTCGGCCACCACCGCTCCAACGGTGTAGCACGCACCGTCGTCGGACTGCTGACCGAGCAGCACGAGGTCGGGCGCTTCGCGCTCCAGGGTTTTGGCGAGCGCGTAGCCGGTCGCCGCCACATCCGATCCCGCGAGCGCGTCGTCGCACAGGTGCAGCGAGCGATCAGCCCCAAGCGACACCGCCTTGTGCAAGGCGCGAGCCGCAGTGTCCGGTCCCATCGTGACGGCGACGATCTCATCGACGGTTGCCGTGCTGCCCTCCTTGATCTGCATCGCCGCCTCGATTGCATGCGTGTCGTAGGGGTTCAACGTCCGCTCGCCGCTACGGTCCAAGCGTCCGGTTCCCGGATCGGTGCGCTTACGCACGGCGGCGTCCGGCACCTCCTTCACCAGCACACAGATCTTCAAGTTGGCTCCTTCGTGGCCGGGGTGGGCTGGCGCGCGAGCGCGCGGCTTAGCACCGCGCCGCGGCCACGGCAGTGCGGATGAACTCGACCGCCGTCTCGGTCTGGACACCCGGGGTGAACACCTCGGCGACACCCAACCGTTTCAGCGCCGCTATGTCATCAGTTGGAATCGTCCCGCCAAGGGTTATCACGACGTCATCCACTTCCTGCTCGCGCAGCAGCTCGATGATCCGCGGCACGAGAGTCATGTGCGCGCCCGAGAGGATCGAGAGCCCAACGGCATCAGCGTCCTCCTGGATCACCGTCTCGACGATCTGCTCAGGCGTCTGGTGAAGCCCGGTGTAGATCACCTCCATGCCCGCGTCGCGTAACGCACGCGCGATGACCTTGGCGCCACGGTCATGCCCGTCAAGCCCAGGCTTGGCGACCACGACGCGGATCTTCCTCTCGGTCTCACTGTCCGGTGTCATGACGCGGGCGCCTTCCAAACCGTCACGGCAAAGTGTATTGACGCTACGACGATCGCATCGCCATCGGCGCCGCCGACCCTTGCCGATCCGCGTTCCCGGCGCGCCGTGGATCAGCCGTCACGCTCGGGGCGCCTCGAGCGATCCTGATGACCCGCAGCTGTATGCTCGCCAGGGATGGAGGTACGCTTGGCCAACGCACCGGCGGAGAGCACCGCCGCCGACACGATCGTGGTTGGCGCCTTTATCGGCGACGGCGTTTCGTCAGAGCCGCTTCAGGCCCTGCTCGACTCGGGCGAGGCCAGGCTCAAGCTGGGGTCGCTCGCCCTCACACACGTCAACGGACGCCGGCTCCTCCTCGCCGGTCTCGGCGCCCGCGAAGAATTCGACGGCGAGGCAGCGCGCGCTGCCGCCGCAGGCGCTGCCAAGCGGGCCCGTGAGCTAGGTGCGCGAGCGCTCTGCTGGGAGGCACCAGCGGGCTCAGACGCGCGCATCGCGGCCGCACTCGTGGAGGGTACGATCCTTGCGAGCTACCGCTTCGATCGTTATCGCACATCCGACGTTGACGAGGCCGACGGCGGGCTCGAGTCGCTGACGATCTGCGCCGCGGACGACTACGGCGCCGCGCTGGCCAGGGCCCAGGTGATCGCCGACGCAGTCAACTCGGCGCGCCTCCTCCAGGACACGCCCGCGAATGACATGACACCGACCGCTCTCGCTGATCGGGCGCGCGCGATTGCAAGCGAGCACGACAGCCTCACCGTCCGGGTCGACGGTCGCAAAGAGCTGGTCGAGCGGGGCATGGGAGCATTCGCCGCAGTCGCCCAGGGCACCGCGCAGGAGCCGGCTCTGATCACGCTCCGCTACAAGGGGCCCGAGGCGAGCGGTCCCGTGCTCGGCTTCGTCGGCAAGGCCGTCACTTTCGACAGTGGCGGCATCTCGCTGAAGCCGGGGACTGGCATGGAAGAGATGAAGTTCGACATGTCCGGTGGTGCCGCGGTCATCGAGGCGGTTGGCGCGATCGCAGAGCTTGGTCTACCTGTTGAGATCGTCGCGGTCGTCGGGGCGACCGAGAATCTGCCGAGCGCGCGGGCGGTCAAGCCAGGGGACATCGTGCGCACGATGAGCGGCAAGACGGTGGAGATCAACAACACCGATGCGGAGGGGCGGCTGGTGGTTGCCGACTGCCTCGCACACGCGATCGGCGAAGGCGCTGAGCGGCTGATTGACCTCGCGACACTGACCGGCGCGATCATCGTCGCGCTCGGCTCGACGTACGCCGGACTGATGAGCAACGACGACGACTGGGCCGCCGCAGTCGAGGTTGCGGGCGACGCGACGGGCGAGCTCGTCTGGCGGATGCCGCTGCACCCCGAGTACAAGAAGCTCGTCAAGGGGAGCTATGCCGACCTCAACAACGCACCGGAGCGCGGCAAGGCCGGGTCGATCACGGCCGCCGAGTTCCTCGCCGCATTCGCCGGCGACATTCCGTGGGCGCACATCGACATCGCCGGCACCGCGTGGAATCTCGGCCGCACATACGCCGAGAAGGGCGGCTCAGGCTTCGGCGTGCGCCTGCTCGTGGAGCTGGCGAGCGCCAGCCGCTGAGCGTTACCGGGCCAGGCGATGGAGGCCGGCTACTCGGGAACGCCTTTGCAGCGCAAGCTTGGAGTCGAGCCGGGGACGCGCGTCGCGGTGATCGGCGGGCCGGCCGGGTTCGCCGAACGACTCGAAGGCGCCCGGATCAGTCGTCGGTTGCGCGGCAGCTTCGAGCTGATCGTCTACTTCGCGACATCCCGGAGGTCACTCGAGCGCCGGCTGCCGGCTCTCTTGCGGGCGCGGGCGGTGAGCGGGCGGATCTGGCTCGCCTGGCCGAAGCGAGCCTCGGGCGTCGTCACCGATCTCGACGACGGCGTCGTGCGCTCGATCGGACTCGCCACCGGGCTCGTTGACAACAAGGTCTGCGCGATCGACGAGACCTGGTCGGGGCTACGCTTTGTCGCGCGTCGCACGGTCTAGATTGCTTATTCGGGAGCTGCCAGCGCCGGGGAGCGCGTCGCCCCGCTGATGGCTAGGCGTAGGCAGGCATGCGTTGGCTGCCCGCGCTCTACGATTCGCCTCGCGTGGAGCGCCAGAGCCAATTCCCACTCTTCCCACTGACCCTCGTAGCGCTCCCGGGCGAGGAGATCCGGCTGCACATCTTCGAGCACCGCTACCGCGCGATGGTCAACGAATGCCTCGAGCGCGAACGCGAATTCGGGATCATCTGGCTGGCAGACGATGAGCTGAAAGAAATCGGCTGCGCTTGCGAGATCGCGCGAGTGCTCGAGCGGATGGATGACGGTCGCTTGAACATCCTCGCCCGAGCAACGCGGCCGTTTCGCTTGGTCGAGCGCGAAGACAGCCTGGCATATCCCGCGGGAACTATCGACTTCATCCCCGACGATGACGAGACCGGTGAAACGGACGCCGGCGACGCGGCGCGCGAGAGCTACGCAGCGCTGGTCCGCGCCGCGACCGACGACGAGCCTGATCCGGACGCGCTCGCGGCAATGTCCTCGTATGACATGGCGGCGACCGTGGATTTCGGCCTCGAGGCGAAGCAGCGCCTGCTCGAGCTGCGCTCGGAGAATGCGCGGCTGCGACTGCTCGCGCGGTTGCTTCGCGCAGCACTGAGGCGGCTGGAGTTCGCCGATCGGGCGCAGGCGCGGGCCCGATCCAATGGCAAGGTCCGCTTCAGCTAGTCCGCGACCCGAACTCCGGCACCTCGATCTCCGCGATCGCCAGTGCTGAGCGCGAGCGCATGCGCTGCGCCGCCGTCCGGTGAACTCGCGGCTCGCCGTCCGGCTGATCGATAACGAGCGCGGGTGGTCGCACACGCTCGCCGTGGCCGGTGGCGACGACCGTGACCCAGACCTCGTCGCCAAGCTTGTCGTCGACCGTCGCTCCAAAGATGATGTTCGCTTCCGGGTGCGCGGCGTCGCTGACGGCCTTGGCCGCCTCGTTGACCTCCCACAGGGAGAGGCTCGGTCCGCCGGTGATCGAGAGCAGGATGTTGCGAGCTCCCTCGACCGAAGTCTCGAGCAGCGGTGACGAGACTGCCGCAACGGCGGCTTCCACTGCCCGGCCGTCGCCAGACCCCATCCCGATCCCGAGCAGGGCCGTCCCAGCATCCGACATCACTGTCCGAACGTCGGCGAAGTCGAGGTTGATCAGACCCGGCAGGGTGACGAGGTCGGCGACGCCTTGGACTCCCTGGCGGAGAACGTCGTCGGCGACGGCGAACGCGTCGACCATCGAGACCTTCTTGTCGAGCACCGACAACAAGCGGTTGTTGGGAACGACGATCAGTGTGTCGACCACGCCGCCGAGCTCCTCGATCCCCTTGTCGGCCTGCGCAGCGCGGCGCGAACCCTCAAAGCCAAATGGCTTGGTGACGATACCGACCGTGAGCGCACCGACCTCCCGCGCGATCGCAGCGACGATTGGCGCCGCGCCGGTGCCGGTCCCACCGCCCTCGCCGGCGGTGATGAAGACCATGTCCGAACCCTTGAGCTTCGCCTTCAACTCGTCGTAGCCCTCGATCGCTGCCTCCCGCCCGACCGCAGCGTCCGAGCCAGATCCGAGGCCGCGTGTCACCTCGGCGCCGATGTGGATCGTCGTACCCGCCGTCGACTGCTGCAGCGACTGCACGTCGGTGTTGATCGCGATGAAGTCGACGCCCGGGACCTCGGCTTCGATCATGCGGTTGACGGCGTTGACGCCGGCCCCGCCGACACCGACCACGCGCAGTCTCGCCTGGCCGAGCAGACGCGTCGCTTCAAGCTCCTCGAGCGGGCTGAGCGGCTCGGCCTCGTGTTCGGCGCCGGCCTTCCGCCGCGGTGCCGACGCGCGGATTTCTGCGGTCGCGGGCGATGCCAAGATGTCGGTCGGCAGCTCTGAGCCAAAGACATCGCGTAAGCGATCGCGCGGGCTCAGCAGCCGCGAGGCCAGATCGCTCGCCTCGACGCCGGGCTCCGCCGCCGCCGGCGAAGACTCGAGCTCGTCGATCTCGGTCTTGCGGAACAGCGCCGCAAGCGGGCCCTCACGCATGCTCGCCCGTTTGCTAGGCGGCGCCATTGAGGATCTCCTTTGCAAGGTCGCGGTAGGCCTTTGCGGCGGTGCCTGACGGGTCGTAACGCAGCACCGACATGCCCTTCACGGGAGCCTCGGCAAAGCGCACGGTCTTGCGAATTCGTGAAGCGAACACCCGGTCGCCGAAGTTCTCCTCGAGGATCTCGATCGCTTCCTTGGCGTGGATCGTCCGCGAATCCACTAGCGTCGGCAGGATCCCTTGGATGTCGACGGTCGGATTGAGGTTCTCGCGGACCATCGACAACGTGTTCTGGAGCTGGATCAGCCCGCGCATCGATAAGTACTCGCACTGCACCGGGACGATCACCTTGTGCGCAGCGGTGAGCGCGTTGATCGTCAACAGACCGAGGCTCGGCGGAGTGTCGATGCAGATGAAGTCGTAGTCGTCGGCAACCTGCTTCAGCGCCCGCTCCAGCGCGCGCTCGCGCCCGATCGTCGCCGCCAGCGCGATCTCCGCTCCCGCAAGGTCGATCGATGAGCAAGCGACATCGATCTCTCGCTTGCGAACAACCTCGCGGATCGATGTCTGGTGAACCAGCACGTCATACATGGAACGTTCCAGCGTGTCCGGATCGATTCCCTGGGACATCGTCAGGTTGCCCTGCGGATCCATGTCGACGCACAGCACGCGATGGCCCTCCTCGGCGAACGCGGCGGCGAGGTTGAGCGTCGTAGTTGTCTTTGCGACGCCGCCCTTCTGGTTGGCGAACGCGATGACCCGAGCCGGGCTCACGGCAGCCTGCACTGATGATTGATGAACTCCACGTCGGGAGTATTCGAACGTCGCGATCGGAATCCTCCCGGGTCTGCAAATCCGCACGCGGACGATCGGCCGAGCGTTCGAGCCCGAGACCCTTAGCATCGGTGGTAATGACCGACGCATCCCCCTCACGCGGGCTG
>DATAJI010000217.1:0-7982 GCA_036262195.1 Solirubrobacteraceae bacterium | reverse complement strand
AGGGGCACCAACCAGGGGACGATCACCAGGGAGCGCGCGATCGTCCGCCCCGGGAACTGAGTGCTGAAGAGGAGGGCTAGTCCGAGACCGATTGCGAACTGCCCGGCAAGCGACCCCAGCGTGAAGAGAAGGGTGTGAACGATCGCGCTCATCGCGATCTGGTCGTGGGACAGAGCGGTGTAGTTAAAGACCCCGGCCCATGGAGCGTTGATGCTTCCGATCGTCGAGAGCGAATCGTGCTCGAAGCTAAACGCCACGTTGTAGACAATGGGTGTGGCAAACGCGAAAAGTACGTACGCGATCGCGGGCGTCAGGAAGATCCAACCGGCTAATTGCTGTTTGTGCGCACCGGTCAGCCGGGAGAATGGTCCCCCGCGGCGTTCGGATCGACGGGCGGCGGGCGCGCCGGACCTCGCGGGCGCCGGCAAAGCGCCGCCCGCTTGACTGTCCATACCGCCCCGAGTCGCTCGGCCGGGCATGGCTAGTCGCTCTCCCGCGCCGAGAGGCTCCCCAAGCCGCCCCCCGCTCGAAGGTAGACGGGAATGCGTGCGAGCGGCGCCTCGGCGCTCACCCAACCGTTCGTCTCGACGGGCTCCGCCGTCCAGGCGTCGAGCCACGAAGCTCCGATTGGGAGGTACACGTCGCGCTCTCGCGCACCGAGTGCAGTGACCGGGGCCACCAGCACGTCCGGCCCGAACATGTACTGGTCCCCTATCGCCCAAGCCGCTTCCTCGTCCGGGAACTCCAGGAACAGCGCGCGCATCACGGGCATCCCGGTGGCGCTGGCGCTCGCCATCTGCTCCATCACGTAGGGGCGTATCCGCTCGCGCAACTCCAGCTGCTCGCGGATCAACGTGTACGCCTCCTCGCCGAACGACCACACCTCGTTCGGCGCCCCGGTCTGCTCAGAGCCAACGAGTGGACCTGGCTCGCGGACACCGTGGAGCCTGAAGAGCGGACAAAACACGCCGAATTGGAACCAACGCACGACGAGCTCGCGGAAGTACTCCGTCGTCGGGTCGCCGTTACGGAAGCCGCCGATGTCGGTCGTCCACCACGGGATCCCCGCAATACCCATGTTCAGGCCAGCCGGAATCTGCGCGGCGAGAGCCTCGAAACTTGACTCGATGTCGCCGGACCACACGGCCGCGCCGTAGCGCTGACTGCCCGCCCATGCGGACCGGCAGAGCAGCAGCACGTCAGTTTCGCCGGCGGCTCTTAGCCCCTCGTAGAAGCCCCGTGCGTGCTCCCGCGGGTAGATGCCCTGAGACTCCGAGCCCGATCCCGCGAAGTACCGTGCGTCCTCAGGGTTCTCGGAGAGGCCCTCCGGCTCGCATGCGTCGAGCCAGAACGCCCGGATCCCGTAGCGGCCATAGCCCTCGCTGACCTTCTCCCAGATGTAGCGCCGCGCCTCGGGATTGGTCGAGTCGTAGAAGCGCATAAACGCGTGCCCATCGGTGCCCTTGTCCCAAAGCGGGAGGTGCAGCGGCAAGCCCGCCAGGTTGCGCACCATCAGGCCGCGCGCGTCCATCTCCTCGTAGTTGTCGCTGTTGGGGTTGACCGTCGGCCAGATCGACACCATGAGCTCGACCCCGAGCTCTCGCAGCTCGTCCACCATCGCCTGCGGGTCAGGCCATTCAGCCGGGTCGAACCGCCACTCGCCTTGGCGCGTCCAGTGGAAGTAGTCGCAGACGAGCACTGAGAGAGGCAGGCCGCGGCGCTTGTACTCGCGAGCGACCTCGAGGAGCTCATCCTGGTCCTTGTAGCGCAACTTGGACTGCCAGAAACCGGACGCCCACTCCGGCAGCATGGGCGGCAACCCCGTTGCACTCGCATAGCGGCTGACGATGTCGGCCGGTGTGGGGCCCGTCGTCACCCAGTAGTCGATCTGCCTAGCTGCGTCCGCCGCCCAACGCGTGCGGTTGGCGGCCAGCTCGACGCGGCCCACCCCTGGCATATTCCACAGGAACCCATACCCTCGGCTTGAAAGAGCGAACGGCACTGTGACCTCGGTATTGCGCTGGACCAGGTCGATGACCGCCCCCTTTTGGTCCAGCAGGCCGTGCTGGTGCTGGCCAAACCCGTAAAAGCGCTCCGCCGGGTAAGCGTCGAAGGTGACTTCACAGGCGTAGAGGTCGCCTCCGGCGTGGCGGTAACGGCGCTGGGCGGGCGAGGTGAAGTGGGGCACGCTCTCGCCGAACAGTTCCTCGCCGTCGGCCCGCAGGAACCGCACGAGCGGCGGGAAGCGGACGAATCGCTCCTCGGAGCTCTCGCAAACTTCGACGACGAGCTCCCCATTGCACAGACGCGCGGAGCCATCGGTGATCTCGACCTGTGCATCGGCGGCGCCGACCTCGTGCAATGCGCTGCCAGGCGTCTCTGTTACGGACGCCGCAAGAGTTGACCTCACGCGGGCGCCACTCTCCCCCCAGGCATCAACCTGGAGAACCTCGCCGCCGTCGAGCATGGTGAAGCCGGTCTTGCTGGCTATGAACGTTGGCAATTCACTTTCCTTGCTTCTGAGCACGCGTTTGGTGTTCAGGCGGGGCTTGTGGCGAGCTCCCCACACGATCGGTTGCTCCGATTGCAGCTCCGGTCTCGGCGTCGAAGAGGCGCAGCCGGCTGACATCAACCGCGAGCGTGACACGGTCTCCAGCCGCGACCGGCACGCGCGGATCGACACGTACGACGCCTTCCGCCGCGGCCGCACCCGCGATCTCCCCTTGCGCCGCGTCGTCCGCCGTCCACACACCCGCCCTGTTTCGGACTGTCCTCGCGTCCGTCGAGAAGTGGACGAGCGATTCGTTGCCGAGGATCTCGACGAGCTCCACGCGTGCTCCGATGGTCGTCTCTCGGTCCGTGTCCCCACCATCGGCGATGCTCAGGTGCTCGGGACGGATCCCGACCACGAGCTCACGAGCCTGGCTAGCGACCAAGCCGGGGAAACGCTGTCCGAAATCGGCCGGAAGGACGAGCCGCTGCGAACCAAGCGAGAGCACGAGCTCAGTTGCGGGCCCGGAGATCTCGGCCTCGTACAGGTTCATCGGCGGCGAGCCGATGAACGAGGCGACGAACAGGTTGGTGGGCCTCTCGTAGAGCTCCTGCGGCGTCGCCAGTTGCTGGAGCGTGCCGCCGCTGAGAACCGCGACGCGGTCACCCATCGTCATCGCCTCCGTCTGGTCGTGCGTGACGTAGAGCGCCGCGACTCCGAGACGCCGCTGGACGCGTAGGACCTCGCTCCGCATCTGCACGCGCAGGTTGGCGTCAAGGTTCGATAACGGCTCGTCCATGAGGAACACGGCGGGCTCACGGACGAGCGCCCTGCCCATGGCGACCCGCTGACGCTGGCCGCCCGAGAGCTGGCCCGGCTTGCGCAGGACGACCTCGGTGAGCCCCAGCACGTCGGCCGCCTCGCGTGCCTTCTGCTGGCGCTGGTGCTTCGAGATGCCTCGCACCCTGAGCGAGAAGGCAATGTTGTCGAGCACGCTCAGGTGCGGGTAGAGGGCGTAGTTCTGGAAGACCATCGCGACGTCCCGCTCGCGCGCCGAGATGTCGTTGACGACCTTGCCGCCGAGGCTGATCGTCCCCGACGTCACCTCCTCCAGGCCGGCGACCATCCGCAGCGCGGTCGTCTTGCCGCAGCCCGACGGGCCGACCAGCACGACGAACTCCCCCTCGTCGACGAACAGGTCGAACCCGCGAACAGCTTCGACGCCGTTCGGGAAGACCTTCGTCACTTCTTCAAGGGCCAGGGTCGCCACGAAGCCTCCTCGTCACTCGGATGCGGGAAGCCAGACGCGCATCCCGCCGTCTCCCCGGTTTGCCCACGCGAAATAGGGGATCGCGAGAAGCTGCGCCGGCGTGGGCGCGCCGTCTCGCGGAACCTCGCGAACGTCGACGTACTCGACCTGCCTCCAGTCATCGAGGTCGCGGACGACCCCGGCAACGGACACGCCCGGCAAGCCGCCCAGCGGCGCCAGCGGGCCACTGTCGGCCGGCGCCGTATCGGTCTGGAGCGCGACATCGGCGAGGCTCGCGCCGGCTGGGAGGTCGCCGGCCTCGAAGCAGTAGACGATCGGCCCGCGCTCGACGGCCACACAGCCGCGAACCGCGTCGATGCGCGGGTTCGGCGCCGTCAGCCTGGGCGAGACGTCAAGCTCCAGAACGACGCGGTCGCCGGGGCGCCAGCGCCGCGTCAGCTCCGCGTATCCCGGCGCGACCGGCTGGCCGTCGACGACGGCGCCACGCGCCCACCCCGGCACCCGCAGCGCGAGCGTCCACTCGGCGTCGCCGCAGGCGACCACTTCGACCGTCACGGACCCCGACCACGGGTAGCCCGTCTCGACCGCCAGCTCAACGCTTCCCGCACCCGGCGCAACCGCCCGGATCGTCGAGGGCGCGTACTGATGCAGCTGGATTCCCCGGTCGCTGGTCGTTGCGAGGTAGTGGTGCAGCGACGCGAGCATGCGCATGATGTTCGGCGGGCAGCACGCGACCGGGTGCCAGCGGTGGCGGCGCTTGCCGTTCCGCGACTGCAGCGGGTTGGTGTAGAAGAACGACCCACCGTCGAGCGAGAGACCTGAGAGGAAGCCGTTGTAGAGCGTCCGCTCGAGCAGGTCCGCGAAACGGCTCTCACCGGTGACGAGCAGCAGCCGCCAGTTCCACATGATGCTGGCGATCGCCGCGCAGGTCTCGCAGTAAGCGCGGTCCGGTGGCAACTCGTAGGGATCGCCGATCGCCTCGCCGTAGTGACGCGAACCGATTCCGCCGGTCAGGTATGTCTTCGTCGAGGCCAGATCGTCCCACTGCCGCAACATCGACGCGAGAAGCGCGTCGTCTCCGGTCTCCGCGTAGAGGTCGGTGACGCCCGCCGCCAGGTAGAGGGCGCGCACGGCGTGGCCGACGATTGAGCGCGCGTCGCGGACGGGCTCGGCGTCCTGGTAGTAGCTGAGGTCGAAGGTGCCTCCCGCGAACGTTCCGGACCCGCGACGGGTCGTGAGCGTGTCCGCAAGCTTCAGATAGCGACTCTCTGACGTCTGCCGGTACAGCTCGACGAGCGCAACCTCGATCTCGGGATGGCCGTCTGTGTCCGCCCGGGCGTCGCCGCCAAATGACTCGTCGATCAGATCGGCAAAGCGGCGGCCAACCGTGAGCAGGGATGTGTCGCCCATCGCTCGCGCAAACGCCACCCCAGCCTGGATCAAATGACCCGCGCAGTAGAGCTCATGGCCCATCTTCAGGTCAGTCCAGCGCCAGGCCGGATCGACGACCTGGCACCAGCTGTTCAGGTAGCCGTCAGGCTCTTGCGCGGCAGAGACCAGCTCGATCGCCTCACGCGCGAGGGCCTCGAGCTCTGGGGACGGCTCGCGTTCCATCTCCCAAGCGAGCGCCTCGAGCCACTTGTAGACGTCCGAGTCGCTGAAGACCATGCCGCGCCGCTCGCCCGAGGTCAATCCCGCCGCGATCCGCAGATTGTCGAGCGTCCCGGCGCGCTCGAGCTCCTCGGCACCGTGAGGAAGCGTGATCTCCCGGTTGACGCGTTGGCGGTCAGCGAGCAGCCCGTCCCGGATCACGACGCCCCTGGCGTCGATCGGGCGGAGTCGCACGCGAGCGAACTCTGTCGGCACGACACATGAGCCGATTGTCTGAACGGATGTCACGCCCTCTCCCAAGGTCGTTGCGTCGACCAGCGTCGAAGCGCTTCGACAGTAGCATGCGCAATTGTTACTGTCCAGATGGAAGCGCCTCGACGCCGCAAGCGCCGGACCGCGGCCCAGGACATGACCGGACCCGGACCGGCCGACGCAAACAGCGAGAGCAAGGCCGCTCATCGCTCGGCCGCCCGAGCATTGAAAGCTAGCGAAGCCCTTCGACCCATGTCCACAGTGCGGGCAGCTGGGAGCGGTGCGAGAATCCCAGGAATGGCCGACATGAGACCGGTGACCATGGCACTGATCGCCGAGCGTGCAGGCGTTGCCCTGAGCACCGTCTCGTACGTTCTGAGCGGCAAGCGCTCTGTCTCGCAGGAGATGCGCGAGCGCGTCCTCGAGGCAATCGAGGAACTCGACTATCGGCCGCATGGGCCGGCCCGCGCCCTCGCGAGCGGTGCCTCGCATACGATCGCGCTCTACCTACCCTCGCCGCAGTGGCACCTCGTGCCGATCCAGCAGACGTTCGTCGCGGGAGCGACGCAGGCGACGAGTGCGGGCGGTTACGCGCTGCTCCTTTCTACCGCGGTGACCGATCCGGAGGCGGTCACGCAGCTCGTCGCACAGGGTCGCGCGGATGGCGTCATCTTGATGGAGACGCTGCGCGAGGATCCCCGCGTCGAACGGCTGAAATCAGCGGGCTATCCGTTCTCGCTGATCGGAAGAACAGACGACCTGGCTGGCATCAGCTTCGTCGACATGGACTTCAGCGGCGCTATCGAGACGAGCCTCGCCCACCTTGCACGGCTCGGACACACCTGCGTCGCGCTCTTCAATTTCGCACCCGAGCTGCTCGCGGCCGGCTACACGGCAGCGCTGATCATCCGCGACGTCTTCGAGAGCCGAGCGCCCGACCTCGGCATCCGCGGCATCCATATCCCGTCCTCGCACACTCCACGCGATGCATTCGCGATCGCCTCGCGACTGCTGTCCTCAGAGCCCGATTGCACGGCTGCGATCACAACCGGCTGGCAGTTCACCGGCCTGCTTGGCGCCCTCCGCGCGGCCGACCTCCGAGTCCCCGATGAGTTTTCCGTCGTCTCGGTGATCGCGGCCCAGTTCGCCGAGGTACTGACGCCCGCGCTCACGGGCGTCGACTGGCCGGCATTCGAAGCGGGCCGCCTCGCAGCCGAAATGCTGATCGACAAGCTCACGGGAAAGGAAACGGCGCCGCGTCAGCGTCTCGTTTCAGCAGAACTCGTCGTTCGCGAGTCGACCGGCCCGGCGCCGCGGGCAAAGCGCTTCACAACGAAGCGGCAGCGACGCCGGAACGACTTTGTCGGCCAGAGATGAGCCGGCGTGCCCGCGCTGCACGGGCGCGGACATCGCGAGCGTGAGCCAGCCGTGCTACGGGGGACCCAGGAATCGAACCTGGCGTTGCGGTTTTGGAGACCACCGTGTTACCGATACACCAGTCCCCCACGCGCGCCTGCGCTCGACGTTGCGCGGACAGCGCAGTGTAAAGGGCGCGGAGCGGCCAGGAAAGAGGTCTAGCGAGCGCTCGACGGACTGAGAGTGGCGGAGAGCGAGAGCCGCCGTAGCGCCCGTGCGGCGGTCTGCCGTGCGGTCTCGATGACTTGCTCGGAGCGATCACGCGCCATCGGGTTTGCCCCCATCGCCTCGAGGGCCTCGAGCTCGGGCTCGAGCACGACGAGCTCAATCCCGCGCTCGTTGAGCACGCGCGACTCGGCGGTGAGCGCGGCGGCTGCCCGGCGGCGACGCGCAGCGGCAATTCGCTCGAGCACCGTCGCGGCGTTCGTCGTTGCGCGGGAGGACATCGGG
Organism: Solirubrobacteraceae bacterium; assembly: GCA_036262195.1. Taxonomy (GTDB): domain Bacteria; phylum Actinomycetota; class Thermoleophilia; order Solirubrobacterales; family Solirubrobacteraceae; genus Palsa-513. Next base: position 492 of record DATAJI010000217.1, on the reverse strand, counting down.
CTGAGGCAGATCACGAGGTCGAGCTCCTCGCCTGCGATCAGGTCGAGGTTCGAATGCGAGTGAATGCCGCCATCGATGTAGTTGCGCTCGCCGATCTCGACCGGTCGGAAGAACGCCGGGATCGCGCAGGAGGCAGCAACTGCGGCGCCAACGCTCGAATCCGGTGCCCAGGACGAGCCGAATGTCACGCGCTGACCGCTGCGGTAGTCGCAGGCGACGACCCGCAGACTGGGATCGAGAGGCCACGCCGTGCCTACGACGCGCTCAACCAGCCGGTGGATCGGCTCGGTGTTGATCGCGCCGCGCGGGAGCAGCCCCATCACGAGCGCGCCGAGGCTACGGTCGCGCTGCTGGCGAAGCATCGAGGCGGCCATGCGCGCGGAGCCGAACCCGAGCGGCGGCGGCCATAGCGACACGCGGTACGGACCGGCCGCGTCGCCGACGATGCTGCTCGCCGTACCGGAGGCGTAGCGCGACATCTCTTGCGGCGAT
>DATAJI010000216.1:0-2291 GCA_036262195.1 Solirubrobacteraceae bacterium | reverse complement strand
CCGCCGGAGAGGCCGCAGATGACCTGCCCGTCGCCGACCTGGGCGCGGATCCGCGCGATCTGCTCGTCGATGATCGAGGCTGCCGTCCAGGTCCGCTCGCAGCCGCAGACGTCCTCGAGGAAGCGCGTCAGGATCTGCTGGCCGTACGGGGTGTGGACGACCTCGGGGTGGAACTGGATCCCGTAGATGCCGCGCGCCGGGTCCTCGAAGGCGGCGACCGGGGAGACGGCCGAGGACGCGAGCTCGCTGAAGCCGGCGGGCGCGTGGCGGACCGTGTCGCGGTGCGACATCCAGCAGGTCTGCTCCGCCGGCAGTCCCGCGAACAGGCGTCCCGGGTCGTGGACGTGGAGATCGGCGCGGCCGAACTCGCCGACCTCGGCGCGTTCGACGAGACCGCCGAGCGAGTGGGCCAGGAGCTGCATCCCGTAACAGATCCCGAGCACCGGGATGCCGAGCTCGAGCAGCGCGCTGTCGAGCGCCGGCGCGTCGGGCGCGTAGACCGACGCGGGACCGCCGGAGAGGATCAGACCGGCGGGAGCGCGGCGCGCGATCTCCTCGGCGCCGACGTCGGCCGCCAGCAACTCTGAGAAGACGCCGCACTCGCGGACACGACGCGCGATGAGCTGCGAGTATTGGCCGCCGAAGTCGACGACCAGCACCTCATCGGTTCCCTTCGGCCGCGCAGCGCTCGCCGACGACGTAGTCGTCGTCGCGGCGAGCGTGTCGCTCAACGGCTGGTCCGGCTTCTAATCATTGACGAACTCCGGTGTCGGCGTGTCGAGCGCTGCGCCCTTGCCGATCGAGCCCATGCCGACGCCCTGCTCACGCTGCAGCTGCTTGCCCTCGCTCTGGAGCGCCGGCGCGACCATCAGCTCGGCGCCGTTGAACTCGGCGATGTCCTCGTAGCCGCAGGTCGCCATCGAGGTGCGCAAGCCGCCGAACAGGTTGAGCGTGCCGTCGTTCTCGCTCGCCGGCCCGGTCAGGATCTCCTCGAGCGTCGCATTCTGACGCGTCGCGACGCGGGCGCCGCGCGGCAGCGTCGGGTGGAACGTCGCCATGCCCCAGTGGTAGCCGTGGCCGGGAGCCTCGTAGGCGCGCGCCAGCGGGCTGCCGATCATCACCGCGTCGGCGCCGCAGGCGATCGCCTTCGAGATGTCCCCACCGGTGCGCATGCCGCCGTCGGCGATCACCTTGACGAGCTCGCCGGTCTCGAGCATGTGCTGCGAGCGCGCGTAGGCGACGTCGACGATCGCGGTCGCCTGAGGCACCCCAATGCCGAGCACGCCCCGCGTCGTACAGGCGGCCCCCGGGCCAACGCCGACCAGGACTCCCGCCGCACCGGTGCGCATCAGGTGCAGGCCCGTGTTGTAGGAGGCGCAACCGCCGACGACGACGGGGATGTCGAGCGTCGGGATGAACTCCTTGAGGTTGAGCGGCGTCGTCGTGCTCGAGACGTGCTCGCCGGAGACGACGGTGCCCTGGATCACGAGGATGTCGAGGCCGGCGTCGAGCGCCGCCTCGTAGTAGCGCAAGACTCGCTGCGGCGTCAGCGATGCGGCGCAGACGACGCCTTCGGCCTTGATCTCGCGAATCCGCTGGGCGATCAGCTCCTCCTTGACCGGCTCGCTGTAGATCTCCTGCATCTCGCGCGTCGCGATCTCCTTCGGCAGTGACGCGATCCGCTCGAGCTGCTCCTCGGCGTCCTCGTAGCGCGTGAAGATCCCCTCCAGGTTAAGCACGCCGAGGCCACCGAGCCGCCCAATCGTGCCCGCGGTCGCCGGCGAGGTCACGCCGTCCATCGCACTTGCGAGCAGCGGCAGCTCGAAGCGGTAGTCACCGAGCTTCCAGGTGATGTCGATGTCGTCAGGGTCGCGCGTGCGCCGGGAAGGCACGATCGCGATGTCATCGAAGCCGTAAGCGCGCCGCGCCTTCTTGCCGCGACCGATTTCTACTTCCATTTGCCGATCCTAGGGTTCTGAGCGGACGGAGTATGGCGGTCCGGAGGCGCTGCGCGGCGCCCGTTTACCACCGCTTCCGAGCATACCAACGACCGGCCGTCGGGACCCTCGTTGACGCATTTCGCGGACGGTAATCAGCCCACGCGCGAGGGCAGCTCGACCGCCGTCAGCTCCACCTCGGAGCGCAGGCGCTCCGCCGCGCGCGGGTCGATCAGGTTGGTGTTCGTGCGCGAATCCTCGCTGATCCGGACGAAGTCATTGACGATCGATTCGCGGGTCAGCTGCTCGATGATCTGCGTCCCGGTCGCACCGCCCGCGAGCCCTGTGGCGATC
>DATAJI010000215.1:0-1777 GCA_036262195.1 Solirubrobacteraceae bacterium | reverse complement strand
GAGCTGGAGGCTCGTCTCCCAGTCCTCGAGGATGCGGCGGGCGACCTCGGAGTCGGTGCGCGCGTGGTGCTGGTCGATCAGCTCGCGCAACTCGATCTCGTCCCCTTCGTCGATCTCCTCGAAGCTGACGCCCGCAGTGTTCACGCGACGCGTCTTGAAGTCGCCGAGCTCGTCGTAGACATAGGCGATGCCGCCGCTCATGCCGGCGGCGAAGTTGCGTCCGGTCGCTCCGAGCACGACAACACGCCCTCCGGTCATGTACTCGCAGCCGTGGTCGCCGACTCCCTCGACGACCGCGCTGGCGCCCGAGTTGCGCACCGCGAAGCGCTCGCCGGCGAGCCCGCGGAAGTACGCATGGCCGTCGGTCGCGCCATAGAGCACGGTGTTCCCGATGATCGCGTTGGCCTCGGCAAGGTAGCCGGCGCCGGCGGGCGGGCGCACGACGAGCGTGCCGCCAGAGAGGCCCTTGCCGGTGTAGTCGTTTGCCTCGCCTTCGAGCGTGAAGCTGACGCCCGGCGCAAGCCAGGCGCCGAAGCTCTGACCGGCCGAGCCGCGGAACGTGACGTTGATCGACTCCTCCTCGAGCCCGGCGGCGCCGTGGCGGCGCGCGATCGCGCTGGAAAGCAAGCCGCCAACGGTACGGTTGACGTTCAGTACGGGCCGCGCCAGATCGACCCGACCGCCATTCTCGATCACTTCGCTGGCCTCGTCGATCAGGCTCCAGTCGAGCGCGTCATCGAGGACCCGCTCCTGCGCGCGTACCCGGCGCAGCGGCGTACCGGCCGGCATCACCGGTAGCGCGAGCAGTGCCGAGACGTCGATACCGCGCGCCTTCCAGTGCTCGATCGCCCGCCTCGGCTCGAGCAGATCGACGCGCCCAACGAGCTCCTCGAGCTTGCGCAGACCGAGGCTCGCGAGGATCTCGCGCACCTCCTCGGCGACGAAGTGAAAGAAGTTGATCACGTGCTCGGGCGTCCCGGCGAAGCGCTTGCGCAGCTCCGGATCCTGAGTCGCGATGCCGACCGGACAGGTGTTCAGGTGGCAGGCGCGCATCATGATGCAGCCGCTGGCGATCAACGGCGCGGTCGAGAAGCCCATCTCGTCGGCGCCGAGCATCGCCGCGATCGCGACGTCGCGCCCGGTTTTCAGCTGACCGTCGGTCTGGACGTAGATTCGCGAGCGCAGGTCGTTTCGCAGCAGCGTCTGCTGCGTTTCGGCGAGCCCGATCTCCCACGGTATGCCGCTCGAGTAGATCGAGGACAGCGGCGAGGCGCCGGTGCCGCCGTCGTGGCCTGAGATCAGGACGTGGTCGGCGTTCGCCTTCGCGACACCCGCGGCGACAGTTCCGACGCCGACCTCGGCGACGAGCTTGACCGAGATCCGCGCGGCGTCGTTGGCGCAGCGCAGGTCGTAGATCAGCTGCTTGAGGTCCTCGATCGAGTAGATGTCGTGGTGCGGCGGCGGCGAGATCAGGCCGACGCCCGGCGTCGAGTAGCGGATCTTGCCGATGTACTCGTCGACCTTGGCGCCCGGGAGCTGCCCCCCCTCGCCCGGCTTCGCTCCCTGCGCCATCTTGATCTGCAGCTCGTCCGCGTTGACGAGATAGTCGATCGTCACGCCGAAGCGACCGGAGGCGACCTGCTTGATCGCCGACCGGCGTAGGTCGCCGTTGTCGTCCGGGGTGTAGCGGGCGGAATCCTCGCCGCCCTCGCCGGTATTGGACTTTGCCCCGAGCCGGTTCATGGCGATGGCCAGCGTCTCATGAGCCTCCCGGGAG
>DATAJI010000214.1:0-15980 GCA_036262195.1 Solirubrobacteraceae bacterium | reverse complement strand
ACGCTCCGCGGCGCCCCGGGGTTGATTGCCTGCCCGGTGAGCTCGGACGGACCGTGGCGGTCGAGCCAGCGGATGATCGTCGGCGCGAGATCCGACGCGCTGACCAGTCCGTCGATGCGAGTGGTCGGTGTCGTCAGCGCCCCAGGCGTGGTGGCGAGGCCGGCAGCGCCGAGCGCGAGCAGAAGCGGCGTCCGCGCAGCGCGCGCGGCGCTCTGTGGCGGGCGCTCGAGGACCAGGACGAGCTCGCCGCGCCGGCGCGCCACGAGCATCGCGTGCAGCTCGGCGAAACCGAGCGCGTCGCCGGCGAGGTCGACGACGACGAGTCCGTGTCGGGCGAGCAGGCGCTGGACGCGACCGAGCAGCGATCGCCTAGACCCCAGCGAGATCGCGGCTAACCGGCCACGGCGTCCGGCTGCGAGCACCGCGTCGACGCTCGCTGCCGCGCCTGCTCGCGCGTAGGCAGCGCCGCCGGGGACGCGCGAGGCCAGCAGGCCCGGCTCGATGCTCGCGTCGGCGCTACGCGCGCGGCGGGCGATCACCGCCCACTCGCGCACCTCGCCGCCGCGAGTGACGCTGAATTGAGGTGGCGCCTGCGGCGAATAGTCGAGACGCGGCACGCGCGAGCCCTGGGTGATGTCGAGCAGCGTCTGCTCCTCGTTGTAGCTACCGATGCTCGCGGTCATCAGCGCGACTGACTCGAGCTGTTCATAGCTGCGAAACCGTTCGAGCGAGCCGCCTGCGTTCCGGACCGGGATCAACACCAGCAACACGCGACGCTGAGCACTGCCCGCGGCCGGTGCGGCGGCGATGGCGAGCCCGACCGCGGCGAGCGCGACCGCGCGCGCCATCCGGCTCACTGCGACTGGTTCACGCTCGGCTGGAGATCTCCGGGCGGACCGCTCTTGACGTTACCGCGGCGCTTCCTCTCGGCCGCGAGCTGCTTGAGCGATACGCCCGGCGTGAATTGCGGCGCCGGAAAGGCCGGCCATGCCGCGGTCGGCGTGCGGTTGAAGGTCGTCAGCTGCCTGACGCCCTCCATCGTCAGCTTCGGAGTCGCGCCGACCACGTCAACGGCCATCGCGTCGGTGTAGACCTCGACCTCGTCGCCATGGTTGAAGATCACGGCGGGTACGCCATGGACACGCACATTGCGCTGCGCTCCAAGCGAGATGTTCGAGTGGGGGATGTACCAGACGGTTGTGATCTTCAAAGGCAGGGTGCAACCACCAAGCTTCACGATGCTCTTGTGCACGCAGTTGCCGTAGTACATCGTGACCCCGATCTGCGGGTTGTAATCACCGAGACCGTCGGCCTCGGTCAGCGGGATGCCATGAACGGTCTTGCCGGCCCAGTAGAGCGTGAACAGATCGAAGGAGTGAGCATATGCGAGCTGTTTGGCCGAGATCGGCGGTGCCGGAACGGTCGCGCAACCGGCCACGAGCCCTGCCGTAGCGGCTGCCACGGCGACCTTCACGACGCTTCGTGTCATCGAGACAATTATCGCCGGCTGCAGAAGGGCTGCGCGCTGAAGCCCGGACTGTGTCAGGCCGCGATGCGTCGCCCCGCCGGCTTGGCCGGAGGCGTCGGAGCGTCGACGCCGCTCGCCAGAACGCGCGACCGCTCACGACGCGACGCTGCCCGAGCGGTGGCCGTGCGCGCGAGCCTCACGCCGCTCAGCGCCAGGCAGCCGATGAGTGCCAGTGCAAGTGGAACGAGCAGAATCCCTGCGACCATTCCGATCGTCGCATGCCCAGTGCTGGAAGCCCAATCCCAGGCGCCCCAGCAGAGCGCCGTTAAGAGCGCTGTAACCCCCACAGCTCGCAGCGACATTGCCAAAAGATCCTACCGCGCTGTGGCGACGCGACACCGGACGCCGGCGAGCCTAACGCCCTGACGGTCCCGCGCACCGCGGGCTATCCTGTCGCAAGCGGCTTGCGGGCGAAGTGTTGTGGTTGCACAGAAGCCTTCCAAGCTTCTAGGGCGGGTTCGATTCCCGTCGCCCGCTTGAACGCACCACGGGGAGTGGCGCAGTCTGGTAGCGCACCCGGCTGGGGGCCGGGCGGTCGCAGGTTCAAATCCTGTCTCCCCGATTCGAGAAATTTCACTCCGTGGCTTCGCGCGAACGCGGATCACTTCGCCGAAGCAGCCGCTGCGAGGCTTGTGCTGAATAGCGCACCAAGCGCAAACGCGACCAAGAGGGCCGCAAACGAGCAACACGGTCGTCTTCCACACGTAACTGGACCGATAGAGGCTTGCTTTCACGGTTCCATAAGCCTCGCCACGTGTCGAGGCCGCTCAAGAGGAAGACTGCCCTTGACAAGAAACGTTATGCTGCGTAACCTCCTGGTTGTGGCACATAGCTTCCGAGATAGGAGAACACGACGAAAGGAAGACCGATGAATAACCGGCCGAACCGCACCGACTTCGTAGATGTTAAAGACGGTCGCATCGCCTACGAGGTGATCGGGCAAGGGCCGCTGGTGGTCCTGTCCCCCGGACTTGCTGACACCCGCAGTACCTACCGCTTCCTTGCGCCGTTGATTGCCGAGGCCGGGTACCGCGTCGCCAGCGTCGACCTGCGGGGACACGGCGAGTCCAGCTCCGGTTGGCCCGCCTACACCCGCACCGACACCGCCGGCGATCTGATGGCGGTCATCCGAGAGCTTGGTGGCCCAGCAGTGATCGTAGGCCAGTCCTTCTCAGGCGGAGCTGCGACGATCGCAGCCGCGACCAACCCCGATCAGGTGAGCGCGATCGTCGAGATCGACCCCGCCACCCGCCCCCCGAAGTTCAGCCTCGGAGGGCTGCTGAGTAACTCCCATTATCGGAAAGGTATCCTTCTGTTGGCAGAATGGATTCTCACCGGGAGCTTCAAGAAATGGTCGAAGTACCTCGACACGGCTTACCCGGGACAAAAGCCGGCTGACTGGGACACCTGGTTGGCGGCGCTGGGAGCTAACCTGCAGGAACCCGGTCGAATGAAGGCCGCCCAGAAGATGGGTAAGGCAAAACAGGTGGACGCTGGCGAGCAGTTGGCGAACGTGCGTTGTTCGACGCTGGTGATCATGGGAAGCAAGGATCCGGACTGGCCGGACCCCGAGGCCGAGGGCGCCGCGATCGTTGGACTGCTACCAGCCGGACTCGGCCGCTATCAGATGATCGAGGGCGCAGGCCACTACCCTCACGCGCAGTACCCGCAGGAAGTCGCAGGGGTCATCTTGCCGTTCCTGGCCGAGCACGCTCATGCCTAGGGCAGGGTTAAACACCACTGAGGTGGTGGCCGCCGGGGCTGACTTCGCCGACGAAGCCGGCTTTGAATCGGTAAGCCTTGCTGCTCTTGCCGAACGGCTGGGTGTCAAGGCGCCTGCGCTGTATAAGCACGTCGATAGCATCAGCGATTTGCAGCACCGTATCGCTACTCTCGCGATGACGGAGTTGGGTGATGCTGTGCGTGACGCGCTGCAGGGTAGGGCAGGAGCGGATGCCATCGCTGCGTTATTCACGACATTCCAGACTTACATCGCCAAACACCCCGGGCGCTACTCGGCCTTTAATGGTGCGGAGTACCAGGGCGGCGATGATCCTTTGCTTGCGGCCGCTACCCGGTTGATCGACTCAAACCGGGCTGTCTTGTCTAGCTATGGCATCAAACCAGACGAACTCGACCACGCGGTCCGCACGCTGCGCTGCTTGACCCATGGCTACGCGGCGCTGGCGGCCTCGAACGCCTTTCACTGGAGTAACGACCCAGATGAGACTGTTGCCTGGATGATCAAGTTCGTTGACGCTGGGCTAACCGCAGTCGGAGAAAAGGCCGATGATCGCTCCGTGCCGGTCGCGGGCGCCGTCCCGTCCTGATGAGCCGTGCGGTGACGGTACCGAACAGCCTCAAAATCTCAGCGAGACCGCAGCTTCGAGGTAGCGGTCCATGGAATCACACGGCGTCGCCACCTCGAAGGAGCCCTCAACAGCGAACTGGCGTGGACCCGGGGCTGGCGAGTCGGGCTGCTGGCGGTTAGAGGCGCGCTCCGTCGCCTTCTAACTGCAGTTCGAGGCCGGCTGCGAGATGGGAGCTGGTGACAAAGTGCCCCTCGTGTCGGACGAATGCGCAGGGACTATCTAGGTGTGACGCGCGCTCGCGATAGCAGCAGCCTTCGACTATGAGCGCCACCGTGCCGGCGAGGCCCGTCAGCTGCGTGACCGCGATGTCCTCGATTGACCGTTGGGCCGACCATCAGAGCGCAACGCTCAAGACGACGACCGGCTGTCGCAAGCTCCGCCACCCCGCGCTGACCGCGTTCAAGGTGACCGTCGAGAAGGACGGCATAGAAGTCAAGGTTGAGCTAGGCGTGCAGCGGTATCACGGCCGCTTGGTCGTAGTGCTCATCTAACGCGTCGAGAGATCAGCGCAAATCACTCGCGCGCCAAGCCTCGCGCCGTGGGGCCGGGCGGTTGCAGGTTCAAATCCTGTCTCCCCGATACGAGACGCAGCAACAGCCGGCGCCGAGCGCCGCCGAACGCCGAAGTCCCTGGTTTCGAACCTGGCCTCAGTAGGCTCTACCGAGGACGCCGTGGGCCGAGGAAGAAACCAAGTCGCAGCCGGATTGGGGGCCCTTCGCGCCAACCTCGGCTTTGGCGCGGCCGCGCCGCCACGACAAGGCGATCCCGGCGGCTCAGCGCCGCCGGAGACGATCGCGACGCTTCGAGATGGAACGACGAAGATGGCTTTCGACCTGACCTCGGGTGAGATCGTCGTTGTTCGCGCCGGCGAGATCATCCCGGGCAACGGCACCGTGATCGAAGGCATGGCAATGGTCGAGGAGTCGGCGATCACCGGGGAGTCGGCGCCAGTGATCCGCGAATCCGGTAGCAGCGACCGTAGCGCCGTCACAGCGGGGGCGCGCGTCGTCTCGGAATCGATCGTGGTCGAGATCACCTAGGCCGGGCGTGGGCCCGCGGAGCGTCGTGCGAGGAGCGTGCTGATCGGCGGTGGCAGCGCTCACGTGAGCGATACCACCGCCATCCAGCTTTCTCCCTCGGCTGTGTTACTTGCAGTGCGGATCGACGAAGATGTCGTCGATCTGAGAGGGACCGAGTAGCGCCACGAACCGGAGTGCAACCTCGGCCGATCCGCTCTTGTCGGCTGCGACGGCCAGCGCTGCGCCGGTTGGCATTGCTGTAGCCGGTACCCAGTTGCCGGTTGCTGTCACGGAGCCGACGGGGAACGCCACCGCGACACCGGCCGGGGTTTGATAGACGACCTCGACGACAAGCCCTGCGAGCGCGCTGTCGTTCTTTGCAAAGAAGCGGAACGACGGTTCGTTTGCGGTGACGCAGAAGTACGGCGACTGCACGCTCGACCCAGCCGGCAGGTACATCGAGTGAGCGCCGAGCGTGCCGGTAGCCGCGAACGGCTCGCTTCCGGCTACCACTGCCGCTCCGCCGGCGAGCGTCCAGCCAGTGACGCTTGTCTCGAAGTCGCCGCCGAGGACGAGGTCGTAGTAATTGGAATCCTTCCACGCCAGAAACGGCTGACTCAGCGACGCTGTCGTGTTGCAGATCGACGCGCTGGCGGAGACAACCGGCGTGACCGGCGGGGGCGTTGTCGCGGCGCCGGCAGAAGCCACCGGCGCTACCCCGACCGCGAGGCCAGCGATGACGCCTGCGAGCAGCGCGAGCCGCCGCGGCTGGCGTGAGGTTGAAGATGAACGGTGAGCTTTCATTGGTTGACGCGCTTCCTCCAAATCGACGTCAATATCGTGCGAGGCGGGCATGGTGAGTCGCGCTTACGACGGTGACAAGCAAGTTCGACGACCGGCTTAGACCGAATGGCCAGGCCCTTGAGCCGGCCGCCGGACGTCGGTGTAGAGCGCCCTGATCGAGCCAGCTGCCGACAACGCTAAGCTGCGTTCAATGCCACAGCACCATGACGGCGCGACCCAGTTCACGCCGGCAGATCGCGAGATTCACTCGTGGTTGATGGACATGGACGGCGTCTTGATCAACGAGGACCACGCGGTCCCGGGCGCAGTCGAGTTCATCGATCGCCTGCGCGAGCATGGCCTGCCGTTCCTCGTCCTGACGAACAACTCGATCTACACGCCTCGCGACCTCGCTGCGCGCCTGGCCGCGATCGGCCTGACCGTGCCCGAGAAGTCGATCTGGACTTCGGCCCTCGCCACGGCGCGCTTCCTGCGCGACCAGCGCCCGGGCGGCTCGGCTTACGTGATCGGCGAGTCCGGCCTGACCACGGCGCTCCACGCCGTGGGCTACACGCTCAGCGATCGCAATCCCGATTACGTGGTGCTCGGTGAGACCCGCACGTACAGCTTCGAGCGGATTACGCAGGCGATCCGTTTGATCGTTGAGGGCGCGCGCTTCATCGCGACCAACCCCGACACGGTCGGTCCCACGCCCGATGGGCCGCTTCCCGCGACCGGCTCGGTTGCGGCCCTCGTCTCCCGCGCCACCGGCGTCGAGCCCTACTACGTGGGCAAGCCCAACCCTTTGATGATGCGCTCGGCGCTAAACGCGATCGAGGCGCACTCCGAGCACACCGCGATGATCGGCGATCGCATGGACACGGATATCGTCGCCGGCCTCGAGGCGGGACTTCACACGATCCTCGTCCTCACCGGCGTCAGCACCCGCGACACGGCCGAACGCTTCCCATATCGCCCCTCGGCAATCGCCGACTCGGTCGCCGACCTCACCAGCGAGCTCCACAAACCCGGCGAATCCGCTCTAGCGACTAGCCAGGGGTAAAGCCAAGGTCTAAAGCCAGCCTGGTCAGCAGACCGGCCCGGCGTCCGCCAAGCGGATCCGCCCCACGGTGCTAGCGGCCAGCGCGCAGCCGGGCAAGGCCGGCGCGCACTCCCCGCTAGCTCTCTACCGTCACCAGCGTCCCGATCGGCGTGTACGGCCAGGCTTTCGCCGCCGCCGCGAGCGGCAGCTCGACGCATCCAAGGCTTTGCGGCGTGCCGTATGAGCCGCGCGGGAATTCGTGGATCGCGTCGCCGCCGTTGAAGTAGCTGATGTAGCGAATCCCGGGGTCGTCGTAATGCGAGCCGTCCGGGTTCGTTCCTCGCATCGTCCCGACTGGGATGTGCTCGTACACCGCAAACGTTCCGTGCTGCGTCGGTGACTCCGGAATGCCGGTGTTTCCGGGCGAGCGCAACACGACGTGACCGCCGCTCCACAGGGTCAGCGACTCGGGCACCAGCGCGTGTACGTAGACGTAGCTGTAGCGGGCAGTGCGCCGCTGTCCAGCGATCACGGCGTGCAGCAGCGCTTGCCATACCTCAGGGCCTGCGATCCCATCTACGGCGAGTCGGTGCTCGTTCTCGAACATCATCACCGCGCCCTTCGTGATCGTGTTGGACACGCCCGGGCGCCACAGCGCCTCGAGTGAGGACGGCGTGTTCGAGTAGCGCCAGCTGAACGTGCCCGCTGGCGGTTTCACGGCGGCCGCCACCTCAGCTTGCGCGGTCGCCGCGACCGGCCCGCCGGTCGGATTCCAGTCGACCGGGAGGTAGCCCAACTCTGCGAGCAGCTGCTGGAGACGCAGCGTCGAGCCGCCTGCCACGGCGTAGTCGATGACTTTGGTGGGCTGGGTGATTCCAGTGGGTGGTTGGCTTACGACGACGTCACCCGGCAGCTCCACCTGCACTGTGCTCGCGAGCGGGAAGCCTGTGCCGGACGGGGTGAAGACGAGCGTGTGGCTGTCGGGCTCATGCCAGGAGCCGGCTGCATGCGGCAGTAGGCGCGGCATCGCCGATCCAAGGACGTCTGCCACCGGGCGCGAGAACGTTAGGTGGATCGCCGCAGTCGGCAGTAGTGCCGCGCCCGTCGCCGGTCTTGCGACCACCACCGGCGTAGACGACGGGGGGAACCACGTCACATAGCTCGGCGTCCCCAGGCGCTCCCACGAGCGCGCCGCGGCGCTGACCTCGATTGAGCCCGCCGCAGCGCTCGGATGGAGCTCGAGACCGCCGCGCGTCAACCGCTGCGCGACGGAACGACCGGCCGTCAGGGTCGCGGCCGCTGCGACCGATCGGTCGAACGAGACGCGCAGCGGCGTCCCTGGGACCCGCGTCAGCCACGGCTCTGCCACACGCGCCACCGGAGCCCTGATCGTCAGCTGCTCGTGGCGAACGCGCCCAAGTGCCCAGCTCAGCCAGCCCGGCCTGCGCACGACGACATCGACGGTCACGATCTCCCCAGGCGCCAGCTTCACCTTCGGTGTCAGCAGGCCGTTTCGGTCGGTGAGCGGGATCGCCTGGCCCGACGGTCCGTACGCGCTCGCAAATTCGAGCGATCCAGCGAACGGCGGCAGCTTTACGCGCGCCAGCGCTGTCGAGTTCTGACCGAGCGAAGGCGAGGACCAGAGCGCCACGGCGAGTACGCCGAGGATCACAACTACCGCCGTCGTGGCGAATGCCAGCGCGAGCACCGACCATCGCGATCGGGAACCTGGTGCGCCGCGCCGGCCGAGCGGGCCGAGCGCCATGCACAGAGGATAGGGGGAGCGAACCTCGGTCATGGCGGGCGTTCGCTAAGGGCAACGCGCGTTGCAATTGGTCCAGTAGGCCCACGCCCGGCCGCTAACCAAGGCAGACTGTTGTGAGAGAGTCAATCGGAGGCGGTTCGCTGTGGAGATGTTGGACACCGAGGTACTGGCAGAGTTGAGCGCGCTAGGCGAGGAGGACCTGCGGGACCTCATCGACGTGTACTTCGAGGATGTCGCGACCCAGCTAGAGCGCCTGCGCGCAGCAGTCGCGAACGGCGACGCAGAAGCCTTGGCGGCAGCCGCACATCGCGTCAAGGGAGCGAGCCTGAGTATCGGTGCGGCCCGCGTCGCTTCGCTCGCATCAGAGCTCGAGGTGGCTGGCAAGGCAAACGACCTCGGTGGCTGCGACGCGCTGCTTGCGACGTTCGCCTCGGAGCTCGACCCGACGCGCGAAGCGCTGAGCGCTGTGCTCGCGGTCGAGTTTTCCAGCTGACCTGGACGTACGTTCGTCGACGAACGTACGAGAAGCAGGCGGCGCTGCTCAAAACGCGGCGTCGGACGCCGAACTCGAACCACCTTTCCGTCGGGCTCGCCCGTGTATGCGACGCGACACCATGGCTCTCTGGCGGGAAGCCAGAGTTCGATCGATTGGTCCGATCAAGTAGGCACCAGGATCCGCTGCGAAGCGGAGGGAGCAGGATGCGTGCACAGGTCAACGTGAGGTCAGTCGCTGCCGCCGCGGTCATCGCGGCGGCAGCACTGATTGTCGACCGCTTCGCTCACCTGCCGCTCGTCGTCGTCGTGCTCGCGGCGGCCTTGCTCGGTGGTGCGATCGTGCAGCTCGTCCGCTTGCTCGGGCAAGCTGCACGTGTTGCACGCAAGCTCGCGCTCGAGCGCGATCAGGCACTCGAGGCCTCCAAGGCGAAGTCTGCGTTCGTCGCGACAGTCAGCCACGAGCTGCGCACGCCGCTGGCTGGTGTGATCGGCATGACCGAGCTCTTGCTCGATACGCAGCTGAGCGCCGAGCAGCACGACTACGCCGAGATCGTCCGCTCGTCCGGCGAGGGATTGTTGCTGGTGATCAACGACATCCTCGACTACTCGAAGATCGAGGCGGGGAAGCTGGAGTTGGTGGAGCGCGGTTTCGCGCTCCCCGAAACGGTCGCCGAGGGCTGCGCCGCGTTGCGCGTGCTCGCCAGAGACAAGGGCATTGCGGTCGACGTCCTAGCCGATCGCGACCTGCCGCAGTGGGTCGTCGGTGACGCCGCCCGGCTGCGCCAGGTGGTGATCAACCTGGTCTCTAATGCCGTCAAGTTCACCTCGGCTGGCCGCGTCAGCGTCCATATCGCCGCGGCTCCGCGAGTCCTCCTCGATCCAGTCGACAGGGTACGTGTGCGCATCGAGGTCAGCGACACCGGAATCGGCATCGACGCGCAGGCGCTCGCGACGCTCTTCCAGCCCTTTACGCAGGCCGAGCGCTCGACCGCCGGAGCCTACGGCGGGACCGGGCTGGGACTATCGATATCGGCCCGGCTCGTCGCGATGATGGGCGGCACGATCGGCGCGTCGAGCGAGCCGGGTGACGGCAGCAGGTTCTGGTTCGAGCTGCCGCTGCGGCGCGCCGACGGCTCGCAGCGCGACGGGTCTCGCGCGCACGATCTGTTCCTCGTCGGCACCCCGCTCCGGGCACGCGGCCGGACGGCTGCCGGCCCGCTGGTCCTCGTTGCTGAGGACAACCCCGTCAACCAGGTTCTCGCAGTTCGGCTGCTCGAGAAGTGCGGATACCGTGCCGAGGTCGTTGGCAATGGTCGCGACGCGGTCGCTGCCGTCGAGCGCGAGTCGTACGCGGCTGTGCTGATGGACTGTCAGATGCCGGATCTCGACGGCTATGGGGCTACCCGCGAGATCCGCGGGCGCGAAGGAGACTCGCGCCGACTGCCGATCATTGCGATGACTGCAAACTCGATGGCCGGGGACCGCGAGAAATGCCTTGACGCGGGGATGGACGACTACGTCAGCAAGCCGATCGACTCGGAAGAGCTACGTGAAACGCTAGCTCGCCATGCCACGCACGCAGAGCACGCGGGCATGCGCAACGACGCAGCCTGACCGTAGGAACGCGCGCAACCGATCGCACGTGCGCGCCTGTTCGCGTGGCGCGCGAGCCGACCCGCGCATGCCGGCTCTGGCATAGTGCGCCCCGCGATATGCGGATCGGACTCCTCACGGGCGGCGGTGACTGCCCCGGCCTCAACGCCGTGATCAGAGCCGTCGTCCGGCGCGGTATCGAGCAGGAGGACAACAGCTTTGCCGGCTTTCGCTCCGGCTGGGCCGGCGTGTTGGCGGGAGAGTCGATCGAGCTCACGCACGAGAGCACTACCGGGCTCCTGCCACGCGGCGGGACGATCCTCGGAACCTCGCGCACTAATCCGTTCGCTGGCGGCGCCGACGGGGTCGCCCGGGTGCGCACCGCGATTGAGCAGGCGGGCGTTGACGTTCTCGTTCCGATCGGCGGCGAGGACACGCTTGGTGTTGCGCTGCGCCTCTCCGAGGGCGGCATCCCGGTCGTTGGCGTGCCGAAGACGATCGACAACGATCTCGGCGGCACCGACTTCACGTTCGGCTTCCAGACCGCGGTGCAGATCGCGACCGACGCGATCGACCGCCTGCACACGACCGCCGAATCGCACAACCGCGTGATGGTGCTCGAGGTGATGGGTCGCCACGCAGGCTGGATCGCCACGTACTCCGGCATGGCGGGCGGCGCGGACGCGATCCTCGTGCCGGAGCGACCGTTCGACATCGGCGAGCTCTGCGCGCGTCTCCGCCACCGTCACGACTGGGGCCGGACGTTCTCGATCGTCGTGGTCGCCGAGGGGGCGACGCCGCTGGACGGGGGACTCTCGACGACCGCCAAGGGAACCGACGCTTTCGGCCACGAGCGGCTGGGGGGGATCGGCGCCGCGCTCGCCGAGGAGATAGAGGAGATCACGGGTTACGAGACGCGCGTCACCGTGCTCGGTCATGTCCAGCGCGGCGGCACCCCTAGCGCCTACGATCGTGTGCTCGCGACGCGCTTTGGGGTGGCGGCGATGGACGCCGTTAGTGCCGGCCATTTCGGTGTGATGGTCGCTCTACAGGCGACCGATATCGTCGAGGTGCCGCTAGCCGACGCCCTACGCGAGCCGAAGTTGCTCGATCCCAGCTTCTATGAGGCTGCCAAGGTCTTCTTTGCGTAACGCCGTTCCGTCGTCGGCCTGACCGCGACGGCGCCCGAGTCAGGCGCCCTTGCCCGGGGTGAGCTGCGAGCGCAGCATCCACTGCTGCTCCTCGAGTGCGCGCAGCACCTCGATCAGAACATCCTGTGAGCCGGCGTCGAGTTCGCCCAGTCGATCGACCCGCGTGCGCGTGCGCTCGCTGACCTCGGCGACGCGACGGACCAGCTCTGCGACGACGTCGTGGTCGGCGGTGGCGGCTGCCGCAAGCGGGGCGTGCTCGGAGGCTTCGCTGACGGTGCTCGCCTGTCCATCCGGAAACACGCCGACCGCGACGGCGCGCTCTGCGACGGTGTCCGACAGCTCGTGCCACGAATCAACCAGCTCGTCGAGGTAGAGGTGAAGCGGACGGAAAAGGGGGCCTACGACTGTCCAGTGGAGCTGCTTGCCGACCAGCGAGAGGTCGACCAGCTCGACCAGCGTCTCCTGCAGCTGACGACCAACCTCGGCGCGCTCGTGTCCGCCAAGGGACGGTAGGTGCGCGGGCGTTGCTGTTGCTGCCATTTTCTGTGCTCCTTTGGTCATTGCGGTTCTCGAAGCCGGAGCCGTGACGTTAGCGCGTGTCCGGCTTCGGGCGCCTCTGCGTTCGTCGCGCGAGGCGATCCGTCGACGATGATCCGCGGAACCATGCGCTGCACATGACTAAGCTCGCTTTCGGGCATCATCTGCGTCGCAGCGCCTCGCGCGAGGCGCTGGCCGGGAGCGACGATGGGATCACCCATCAGATTTAGACGGGGAGCCGATGGGCATCGACGTGATGGTCGATCTTTACTACGTCGCGAGCTCGACAGAGCCTTCCGGCTTCGCGGCAACCACTGTGCTTGACGCGGCCGGCGGCGCTGAGTTCAACGACCGGGGCGAGCGGCGCAAGGGCTGCGAGCGGCTGTTGGCGCAGTGAGCAGCCGCGCGCGTCGCTCGGTCGCGGCAATGGCGGCAGTGGCCGCGGCGGCGAGTCTCGCTTGGGTCGCCCCGGCGCTCTCGGACTCGACAACTGATGCGGCTGGCTGTGGCGCGGCGGCACAGTCGATCATCACCGCCGGCTACCAGGATGTGACCCACACGATCTACTCCGGCGAGCTCGACTCGCCCGAGGTCACAGACGACCTAGGGCACGTGACGAGTGCCAGCAACCTGGCGAGCGCGGTAGCCCACGGCGATCGGGCGCTGGTCAGGGCCGCGACCCACAAGATCGTTTACACGCTCCACTGGCACATCGTGCGTCTGCGTGTCCGCTCGCGCACGGGACAGGTCCTCGCTGACGTCGGCGGGCCGTACGTGCTTGCTCCGGTCAGCGGCCAAATCGCCTACCGCGGCAGCGTCGTCGGGAGCTTTCTGATGAGCGTCCAAGACGACCTTGGCTATGAGAAGCTTGTCACTCGCTTCACCGGTCTGCCAATCGAGTTTTACCGGGGCGGCAAGCCGCTCATGGGCCGTGACTTCCCGGCGCGGGAGGTACCGCCGCAGCTACCGTCGGATGGCACGCCGATCAGCGTGAACGGCGTTCGCTCGGTAACGCTTTCCTACCCGGTACTCGCGTTCCCGGCGGGCAAGGTCGAGGTGACGCTCGCGATCCCGGCAGCAAACGCAGCGCAGGAGCAGGCGAGTTGCGCGGAGGTGAACGCCCAGACCTACGGGGCGATCTCCGTCCACCTTGCGACGCTGATCAACGTTCGCAAAAAGCCCAACGCCTACGTGCTGCTCGACCACGAGTTCGACCCCGACAAGCTGACTTTCGTGCGCATCGGATCAACCCAGCTCGCCGGCTCCCACGACCTGCCCGGTCCTTCAACGATTCCTCTTAGTGGCAGCGTCAGCTATGACGGACAGGACTGGCTCGTCTACTCGTTCATCGCCAAACCCGCGATACGCGTCTACCTCCTCTTTCCCGATAGCACCCCTGCAGGCGCTGGTGCGACGGGAGCAACGGGCGCCAGTTGAGCGCCGCGGCCAGCACGCCGCGCGTTAGTGTCCCGCCCATGAGATATCGCCTGCAGCACTTGCTCTGGACGCTGTTCCTCACTGTCGCGGCTTCCGGCGTGCTGCTCGCGCTCGCGGGTGTAGCCGCGTCGCAGGCGCGGTCTGCTGGATCCGGCTGCGGCGCTGCGACGTCCGGCGTTGTGGATCAGATCGACGATGGGATTGCCCACCAGATCTACAACGGCGAGCTGATGAGCGCGGAGGTGAGCGCCGATCTCTACCGGATCACGAGCTCGACGGCACTTGCCAGCGCGGTCGCCGGCGGCAATCCGGCGACGATCCGCGCCGCGACCCACGCGATCGTGTACACGCCGGTTTGGCACATCGTGCGGCTGCGCGTGCTGTCTAGCTCGGGCCAGCTGTTAGCCGATGTTGGCGGGCCTTACGTGCTCGCGCCCGTGAGCGGCCAGATTTCCTACCAGGGCAAGGTTGTCGGCAGCTTCGTGATGAGCGTTCAGGATGATCTCGGTTACAAGAAGCTCGTCAGCCACATCGCCGGCATTCCGATCGAGGAGTACCTTCACGGCGAGCCGCTCCTGGGCACGCTGACGCACCCGCCGAGCAGCCCGCCGGCAAGCGGTCCGCTGACGCTCCGGCACACCCGCTACGACGTTGATTCCTACACGGTTGGCGCCTTCCCGGCAGGCGGATTGCAGATCGCTGTACTCGTTCCGGCGCCATCGGCGTCGTTTTCAGCGATGAGCTGCCAGGCGGTACGGTTGGCGACGAACGCCGCAATCGTTGACCGCGTCGCCGTCGGCCTGATGCTTTCGGGTCACAACATCTATGCGAACCAGCGCCTCTTCGTGTCCCAGGCGTATGGCTACGTGCATCTACCGATCTTCATGTTCGACGGCACCCGCGAAGCCTTCGGGACCAACCGGCTGGAGGGAGCGTCCGCGCCTGCGCCAGGGGCGCTCGCGAAGAGCGGCAAGGTCAGCTACGACGGCTCAAAATGGCTCGTGACGGCACTCAGGCCGTTCCCGCCGGACTGGATCTACGTGCTGGAGCCTACGAGCGTCTCGGCGACCACGGGCGCGACAGGCACAACCTCGTCCTGAGCTGAGCAGCCGAGCAACGGCGTCGTGTCCGCCGACCCGTCGGGGCGCCTCGAGGTCGGAGCAGTCGTCGCGCGCGGCGGCTAGGCTCTCCTGCGCTGGCTCCCTCGGGCGTGCACGAGACGCGTTCATTGGTTGAGCCACGCCACTTCGCATGGCGACGACCAACCCCAGACCCGACCCTGCAGTCGAGGGGCCGCCGGGCAACGGTTCCCTGCCTACTCGGCGTGCGACCAAGGCGTGGCCGGAGCACCTCGGGCTCGCCGCGATCCTCGTGCTGTCTTGCCTGCTCGAGTTCAACAAGCTTGGCCGGAACGGCTACGCGAACCTCTACTACGCGGCTGGCGTCAGGTCGATGCTGCACTCGCTACACAACTTCTTCTTCGTGTCGTTTGACCCGGGCGGGCTGGTTTCGGTCGACAAGCCGCCGCTCGGGCTCTGGTTGCAGGCGCTGAGCGCCAAGGTCTTTGGCTTCACGTCCCTGCCGCTGCTGATTCCGGAAGGCGTCTGCGCGGTGCTAGCGGTCGCGCTGATGTACTTCATCGTCGCCCCGCGGCTCGGCGCAATCGCGGGTCTGCTCAGCGCGCTGGCTCTCGCCGTGTTCCCGTCGTTCGTGGCGGTTTCACGAGACAACGCCCTCGATCCGCTGCTGATCTTGCTGATGCTCGCCGGTTGCGGGCTGGCGCTCAAGGCGATTGAGTCCGGGCGCACGCGCACGCTGCTTTTGAGCGCGATCCTGATCGGGCTCGCGTTCAACACCAAGTCGCTGGCAGCGCTGCTGTGCGTCCCGGGCATCGCGCTCGGCTACGTCGTCTGTGCGTCGCCGTCGCTGCGGCGGCGGCTCGCGCAGCTGATCGCCGCTGGCGCTGTGCTCGCCGCGGTCTCGCTGTCATGGTCGGTCGTCGTCGACGCGATCCCGGCATCGCAGCGTCCGTTCGTTGGCAGCTCGACTAACAACAGCGAACTGGGGCTCGAGTTCGGTTACAACGGCCTGGGTCGCACCGGCGGCCAGGTCGGCGGTCCGCCGTGCCCGCAGACCTACCCGGCGCCGACCTCCGATATCCCCATCTTCCGCCCGTCGGTGAGCGCGACTCAGGCGAGCGCATCGGCGTCGACGGCGGCCGCGGCCGGCGCGACGGGCGTGCCGGGAGTAACCGTGCG
>DATAJI010000213.1:0-1838 GCA_036262195.1 Solirubrobacteraceae bacterium | reverse complement strand
GGTGAGAACCGACGCGACTGTGACGATTCGCTTCGTCGACGGCGCGCCGACGATCACGGCGATAGCGCTGCGCACCATCGGCAGCGTTCCGGGGATCGACGAGGCGACGTTCCAGGCGGCGGCGCAAGGCGCGAAGGAAGGCTGCCCGGTCAGCCGCGCGCTAGCCGGCGTCGGGGAGATCACGCTGGAGGCGTCGCTGGCCTGATCAGCCGCGCGATCGAGCCGGACCGTCGGCTGCAACCCACGCCTGGCCGTATGCAACACCCGGTGCTCGCCGCGCTGCTCTGGTCGGTCGCGATCATCGCGATCTTCGCCCCGCTCGCCGCACACCTCTACCGGCGACGCACAACCAATTGAAGCGCCGACCGCCCTCCCTGCGCCGCCTGGCCCGTGGCGCTAGCCGCCGAGGGCCATCTTGCGCAGGTCGAGCGCGGCGTCGAGGATCTCCTCGCTGACGCCCTGCTCGCGCGCGACCTCGCGCAGCGGGCGCCCTGAGCGCGTCGCCTCCTTGACGATCTCGCCGGCGGCGTCGTAGCCGATGTGCGGATTGAGGGCGGTCGCGGCGGCGAGCGTCGCCTCGGCGCTGCGCTCACAGCCCGCGAGGTTCGCCTCGAGGCCGGAGACGCACTTCTCGTCGAGCGCCCTCACGGCATTGGTCAGCAGCGTGATCGAGGCGAGCAGGTTGCGCGCGATCAGCGGCACGCGGACGTTGAGCTCGAGGTTGCCCTGCATGCCGCCGATCGTGATCGCGGTGTCGTTGCCGATCACCTGCGCGGAGACCTGCATCACGACCTCCGGGATAACAGGGTTGACCTTCCCGGGCATGATCGACGAGCCTTTCTGGAGCTCGGGCAGGAAGATCTCGCCGATCCCGGCTCGCGGGCCCGAGCCCATCAGCGCCAGATCCTGAGCGATCTTCGTCAGCGAAACGGCGAGCACCTTGAGCGCGCCCGAGAGCTCGACGAGCGCATCGCGGTTGCCCTGTGACTCGAACGGGTCCTCCGGCGGCTCGATCGGGAGCTTGGTCTCGCTGGCGAGCCGGGCGCGAACCTTCGCCGCGAACTCGGGATGCGTGTTGAGACCGGTGCCGGTAGCAGTGCCGCCGAGCGGTATCTGTGCGACCCGCGGCAGCGCGCTCTCGATGCGCCGGCCGGCGAGGCGGATCTGCGCGGCGTAGCCCGAGAACTCCTGTCCGAGCGTGACGGGGACGGCATCCATCAGGTGCGTGCGGCCCGCCTTGACGATGCCAGCGAAGGCCGCTGCCTTTCCGGCGAGTGCCGATTCGAGCGACGCCAGCGCGGGCAGCAGCTCATGCGTGGCCTGCTCGAGCGCCGCCAGGTGGACGGCCGATGGGAAGACGTCGTTGGAGGACTGGCCGAGGTTGACGTGATCGTTGGCGTGGACGCCCTCGCCGGCGAGGGCCGCGATGACCTCGTTGGCGTTCATGTTCGTCGAGGTGCCTGAGCCGGTTTGGAAGACGTCGATCGGGAACTGGTCGTCGTGCTTTGCCTCGGCGACCTCGCGCGCCGCGGCAACGATCCGCCGCGCAAGGGCGGCGTCGAGCAGGCCAAGCTCGCCGTTGACCTCCGCCGCCGCCCCCTTGATTGCACCGAGCCAGTGGATCACGGGGCGCGGAACCGGCTCGCCGGAGATCTGGAAGTTCTCGATTGCCTTGCTGGTCTCGCCGCCGTAGAGGGGCTCTGAGTCGCTCATCGAAGTCGTCCTTATTCGGGGTTCGTGACAGCACGAACCCTATCCCCCCGGATCTCCGCGAAGAGTCAGGCCGCGAAACGCAGCGACCGCCCCTCCATACAATCCGACGAATGTTCCGGGCCGTC
>DATAJI010000212.1:0-22495 GCA_036262195.1 Solirubrobacteraceae bacterium | reverse complement strand
GGTCGGCGCTGCCGTCCGATCCGCTAGAGCACACTCGACCGGCTCTTATGTATCGGTCGCCGTCGGGCTTGACGTTAGTTGGCGGTCCGCCGCTACACGGTCGGGCAGTGGCAGACCGGGACAGCCACTTCGCATGCCACGAAAGCAGCCACCACCAGACCGGCGCCGATGCGCTTCCACGTGTCAGGAGGGGCTAGACACGGACACCCTCACGCGAAAAGGGGGCGAATGTGGCGTCAGTCGCCGCTCGGCGGGGCGGATTAGGCCGGTCTCGTAGGCGTAGATGACGGCTTGGACGCGGTCGCGCGCAGGGAGCGAAGTCCCCGCGCGGCGCTAACTGCGGCGATCGCACTTAGGCCGAGCATGCCGATGAACTGGATCGCGATGCTGGTCGTGACATTGATCAGCTGCCCCGGACCGTTCCCCGACGCGCCGACACGGGGCGCGTCGACGACGATCCCGACCAGGAACACGCCGGTGGCTAGAGCGACGGCCGCCATGCAGAGCGCGACGAGCGCGACAGCGGGCACCGAGAACGCAAACGCTCCCCGCGGCACGTCAATGCGGCGCATGATGGCGCGCGGCGCGGCCCAGCAGGCGAAACCGCCGGTCCCGGCGCAAAGCAGGCAAAACCCGAGTAACAGCCAGCCGCCGACGCCGGCGTGGTGGTGATGGGCGTTCAGCCACAGAACGAGTAGGCCGACCGAGCCAGCAAACACCGCGATCGCCGCCGGTGGGACCGCGATCAGCCTCATGAGGGCCGGTTCGCGCGTGCGGCGTGCCTGTGCCAGCGAGGCCAGGACGAGCGGCGCGGCGGCTAGGGCGAGGGCGGCTGCGGCGACGAGGGCGGCGATCAGAATAACCGCGTGGGAAATGCCGAGCAGCGGATGGACGTGCTCGGTGTAGTCATAGTTCTCGGTTGTCTTCGCAAAGCCCGAGCCGAAGACGCAGAAGACGATGAAGCAGCCAAGCACGTGGGCGATCGTGCTTCTCGCGCGGGCCGCCGGCGGTGAGCTGGCGAGCGGTCGCAGGTGCGCGGTCAGGGCACCGCGCAGCAGGTCCAGCGTAGCGGTGACACTCGGCGGCGCCTGATCGAGCAATGCGGACATCTCCTCGCGGTAGCGATCGCGCCATGCCTCCGGATACAGCGAGAGCAAGCGCTTTCTCATGCGCGTACCTCGGCTGCCGACAGACGGCGCAAGCCAACACTCGCCACGCGCTCCTGCGCAGTCAATTGCTCGCGAAGCAACGCGGCGCCCGATCGCGTAAGGCGGTAGGGGCGGCGGCGATCATCGGCCTCGAGCGGCTCGATCAGGCCGCGCTCCTCGAGACGGGCGATCGCACCGTAGAGCGTTCCTGGGCCGAGCGTAACTCCGGCGATCTCGTGCACGTCGCGCGTGATCGCGTAACCGTGCTTGGCGCCCTCGGCGAGACTCGCCATGATGAGCAGAGAGGGGTCGCTGCTACGCATTACGGTAGATCGTAGCACGTAGTAGCAACCCGTCGCGCATGGTGGGCTGCCGTGGGCGCAACCCGCTCGCACGGGGTCAACAGCGCCTTATCGAGCGGCTCAGCGCTGTTCGGCGCCGGAGCGGATACGTCGGGTCACGACGCCGGCCGGCGGTGAGTAGTCGATCGCAAGCAGCGGCGCCGCGAGCGCTCTGCTCGATAGAATTCCTCGGGCTCCACGTCGACGAGACCGTTCGCCGCAAGCCAGCGGAGTGAGCCGTGCAGGGCATCGAGTGAGGTGTACCGGGGTCGGTACCCGAGAACGTCCCGGGCGCGCTCGATGCTGGCTGCGATACTGCGGATAACGTGCTCCCGACTGGTTCGGGCGTGCTCGACGCCGACGCGTTGCTCGAACAACACTTCCGGTCTGACACGTATCGGTGAGCCGACGTGAGCACTCTTCAGGGCACCGAACGATTCGGCGACGCACCACACGAGAGGATCAAATGAGCACGCGGACTTCCGGGTACGGCGCGCCACTCGCGCCCGCTGTGCAAGAGCTCATCGAGTTTGTCGAAGGACTCGGGACGCTCGCGGAGCTGCCACTACCGGAGTTGCGTCAGGTTCTGCTGGAGCGGGACAACGGGTACTTCCTGCGGGTCGAGTCTGGACCCGCGGAGGTTGGCTCTGTGGAACGGCGCGAGATCGTGGCTCCCGACGGTGCCATCACCTTGCGGTTGTACAGGCCGCTCGAAGACGGAGCTCGTCCGGCGTTCGTGCACTTTCACGGCGGGGGATTTGTGTTCGGATCGATAGATCAAGCCTTCTACGACTACAAGTGTCGCGACATCTGCCAGGCATGCGCCTGCGTCGTCGTTAGCGTCGACTATCGCCTCGCCCCCGAGCACAAGTTCCCCACCGCTCCGGAGGATTGCTTTAGGGCACTACGGTTCGTCAGCGAGAACGCCGCCGAGCTCGGAATCGACCCAAGCCGGATAGCTATCGGCGGCGATTCGGCCGGTGGCAACCTCGCGGCTGTCGTTGCGCTAATGGCACGGGATCGCGGGGGTCCGCGACTGGTATTGCAGCTTCTCGAGATCCCGGTGACCGATAATGCCGATGCGACTGCCTATCCATCCTGGAAGGAGTTTGGGAAGGGCTACGGGCTCGAGGATGACCTTGACGAGACAATCCAAAGCGCGTACTTCGCTCGCGAGGTCGACGCCCACCACCCCTATGCCTCACCGATTCTGACCCGAGATCTGGCTGGCCTCGCGCCGGCACACGTGATGACGGCAGAGTTCGACATCCTTCGCGATTCCGGCGAGGCCTACGCGAAGAGGCTCGAGGACGCTGGTGTTCCCACAACGCTCCGCCGTCACCGGGGCCACGTCCATGGCTCGGCTGTTCTTTACCGAACCTGGGCACCCGCCCGACACTGGATGGACGAGATTATCGGGCAGCTCAACGTAGCTTTTGCGACCGAGCGATGAACCACCGAGGTCAGACTTGCAGCGCACCGCCTGTGCGGGCGCTGCGCGAGCGCACCGGTCTGAGCGCGCGCGCCTAGTTCGAGCCTTCGACGATCCTGCCGTCGCGCAGACGGATTGTCCGCAAAGCCGCACTGGCGACCTTCGCGTCGTGCGTGATCAGCACCAGCGTCAGGCCACGATCTGCGACCAGTCGTTTGAGCTCACGCAGGATCTCGTCGCCGGTGGCGCTGTCGAGGTTGCCGGTCGGCTCGTCGGCAAGCAGCACGCTCGGACCGTTGGCGAGCGCCCGCGCGATTGCTACGCGCTGCTGCTCACCGCCCGAGAGTTGCGACGGCAGGTGGTCAGCGCGACCGGCCAGGCCGACGATCTCGAGCAGCTCGGCGACGCGCTCGGCGCGCTGGCGGCCGTCCTGTTTGGTCGTGGCGATTGCGGCTTCGATATTCCCGCCGGCGGTGAGCGTCGGGACCAGGTTGAACTGCTGGAAGACGAAACCGATCGTGTCGCGTCGCAGGCGTGTCAGCTCGCGCTCGTCGAGTGTCTGGAGATCACGCCCATTCAGCAGCGTCCGCCCGTCGCTGGCGCGGTCGAGCGCACCCAGCAGCTGTAGCAGCGTCGTCTTACCCGAGCCGCTGGCGCCGATGATCGCGACGAACTCGCCGCGCGCGATCGTGAGGCCGATTCCGTCGAGGGCGCGTACCGCGGTGCTCCCCGAGCCGTAGACCTTGCTGACGCCGCTCAGCTCGTAGGTCGCTGGCTGTGGATCAGGCTCGGGCGTGTACGCGACCGCCGACGGCGCGCGGACTGCCTGTGGTGATGACTGTGGCATGGCGTGGTCCTTTGTGACAGGGGTGGATGGGTCTACTCGATCGTGCGCAGCGCGGCGGCTGGGCGCAGGCGCGCTGCGCGCAAGCTCGCCACAGCTCCGGCAACCAGGCCGCCGAAGATCGCGAGGCAGACCGCGAGTACGATCAGCCCGACGCTGGCCGCCGCGGTGATCTTGACTGCGGTCGAGCCCGCGGTGATCGCTGATGATGCGGCCTGGCCGAGGCCGAACGGTCCGCCGCTCTGAGCGGCGGTCCTGCCCGCACCGGCAACAGATGCCTTCAGCGTCCAGCCGCTCGCGTTCAGCACCACGATCCCGATGACGCCTGCGAGCACGCCGAGGACGCCGCCCAGCACACCGACGCCGAGCGCCTCTCCGCAGATCTGGCGCACCACCTGCAAGCGCGACCAGCCAATGGCCTTGAGCGTCCCGATTTCGCGCACGCGGCGTGTCACCGACGAGAGCATCAGCAGGCTGGCGATCAGGATCGCGGCGATCACGCCGACGATCTCGAGTGCGCCGCCGAGCTTGTGTGAAAGGTTCTTCGCGTCGGTCAGGGAGCCGCTGACGCGCGAGGCGAGATCCGCCGCCGTCGTCACCGAGGCGTCCTTGAAGTCCTTCTTGATCGACGTCGATACGGCGGTCACATTGGCGGCACTGGTGGCCTGAACCTCGGCGGTATCGACCTGGCCGCTGTAGCCGGCGAGCTTCTGCAACGTGGCGAGCTCGACGTAGATGTCACTCGCGGTGCCGCCGAGCGGCGACGTTGCGATACCGATCACGTGGAACGTCTTGCCATCGATTGTGATCTTCGAGCCGACCGACAGGCTCTTCGAGTTGGCATATCCATTCGCGACGATCGCCTGGTACGCGCTGCCCGCGGTCGTGAAATAGCGTCCCTTTGTCACCTGGCTCGGCGTGACCGCGGCGAGCGCTGGCTTGGTCTGATCGACGCCCGTGATCGTGCGCGACGAGGTGCTGATCGAGCCGCCGCCAAAGCTGCCGCTCGCCGGGCCGAAACCGGCGCCTCCGCCTCCCGGTCCGGGGGCGCTCGTACGCGACTGCTTGATGTTGATCTTCGGCACCGTGCCAGAGAGATGGGTGTCGGTCAGCGTCAGGGAGCCTGCAACCGACCCAACGCCCTTCACGGCCACGAGCTGGGTGAGCTCGGACGCCGAAAAGGTCAGGTCACCAGCGGCGCGGAACGTGTCAGTGTCGATCTTCGAGCCCGCCTTGGCGCTCGCGAAGTTGAGCCCGGGGCCGGCGCCGACCTCGCTGCGCAGCTGCTTGCGCGCCGCCGGCGAGAGCGAACCAAATGCACCGGCACCGCCCGTCGTTATCTTCAGCGGGCGCGTCACGGACATGTCCGTGCCAACGCCAGTCAGCGGCTTGAGCACCGTCGCCTGGGCATTGTTGAGACCTGTCGACAACCCGTTCACCATAACGACGAGGGCGACGCCGACTCCGAGGCCAAGAGCCGTCAGAACTGTCCGCCCGCGGCGGCGACGAAGCTCGGCTAACACATATTTCAGGAAGAACATTTCGCCCGCTTTCTCGGAGGCCGACAGTGCATAAGTGACGCGTGCCCTCTAGACGGCCACGCGAGGCGGCCGGCGATGTGTGCACGCAGCGGACTGTGAAGCAGGGGGCGTAAATCGCGCTAAACATCTCCTGCGGTGTCGCTTCGCAGTTCCTGTCGGTTTGCTGGCGACGCCACGTCGCCCCGGAACCTGCGACGACGTGCCGTTGTCAATGTCGCGCGCCGTCTGTGTGGACGACAGCGCCGGAGCCCCTTGCGGCGCGTCAGCTTGAATGTCGGACTCGATGCTCGCGAGCAGGCTCGTCCTCGAGACGCCAGCTCGCTCAGCGCTTCGCCCGAGCGCACCTAGGTAGAAACCTGCGCCGTGCTCATGCCGAGCCATTCGGCCGTGTTTGTCATCGCTGGAATGGGACGTTTAGTCTGCTGGTCACGGGCCCCGCCGCTGATGGCGTCGATGCTCACTTGCTTGCCTCCATGGACGGGCGGCGATGGGGCAGTAATCGTGTCTAGGGCGCCTAGTGAAGTCAAAGCCCGCGACCCGGAACAGGTCACAGTGACTTACCAGCTACGGCTCACATCGACGCGCACCGTGACTCGATAGCAGCCCACGTAAACAGGCACTCATACCGAGGCTTTTCGCGGCAACGCGACGGTCACGGTCGTCCCGCCCTCCGGATCGCTGTCAAGGGTCACGCTGCCGCCGTGGGCTTCGGCGATCCCGGCCACGATCGGTAGGCCGAGGCCCGAACCATTGCGAACGCGACTGCGCTCGGCGCGCCAGAAGCGGTCGAAGGCGTGCGTAGCCTCGGTTCGTGTCATTCCGGGACCGCCGTCGCGTACCTCGAGCAGCGCTCCTCCGTCGGCGGCCGATAACTTCACCGCGACGGGGGAGTTCGCGGGCGTGTGCGCGAGCGCGTTTCGGACTAGGTTGCCGATCATGCGCCGCAGCGCTTCTTTGTCGCCGACCGTGAGTATCGTCGCATTAGTGTCCAGCTCGATCGTGCGCGACGGGTGCAGCGCCGCCACGTCGGTCACGACTTCCCTCGTCAGGGCTGCCACGTCGACCTGCGCGCGCTCCATCGGACTGCCTTCGTCGAGCCGTGCGAGCAGCAGTAGCTCCTCGACGAGACGGTGCATCCGCTCGGCCGCCTGTCCGATCCGGCGCATCGCCTGATCGAGCTGCTCGCCCTCGCGAAGGTCCCCTTGACGCCAGAGCTGGGCCAGCCCGGATACCACCGACGTTGGAGTGCGGAGCTCGTGGGAGGCGTCGGCGACGAACTGGCGCAGCTGTCCCTCGAGCACGGCCTGGTTGTCGAGCATCACGTTGAACACACGGGCCAGATGTGCCGCCTCGGTGCGAGAATCTGACGACGCTACGCGTCGCGAGCGATCGCCGTTGACGATCGCGTCCGCCACCGCGGTGACCTCGGCGATTGGTCGCAGGCCGAGGCGCGCGACCCAGAGCCCGGCGGCCGCGAGGACTGCTGCGACCCCGAGCCCGCCGAGGATTACCGCCAGGCGCAACGTGTTGGTCGTCGCGACGACCGTAGCCAGCGAGACGGCGAGCAGCACACGCCGTGACGACCCTGGGCTGTTCAGCAGGAGTGCGCGCCACGATGTGGATCCGCCGACAGATGACACGGTTGTGGCGACGATGCCGCCGCGATGCACGCCGGAAAGCACCGTTGGCGTCGCCGGTGCGAGGTGACTATCGGACCGCGGCGCCGAGATGACATGCCGGCGTTTGCCGTCGAGAACCGCCAGGTAGTAGTCGCTCAGCCCATTCGAGCGTGAGGGCAATGGCGGCGTCTTGGCGTGCGCCGGCCGCGTGAACGCGTTTGGTCCGCGTGCGAGCCCGATCGCGACGGGTAGTGTCGCCGCGAGCTGACGGTCGGTCTGGGCGATCTCCGAGGACTCGACGGTGCGGACCAGCAGGACGCCGACCGTCGCGAGAACAGCGGCCAGCAGGGTCGCGGCCAGTCCGAGCCGCAGGCGCAGCGTCAATTCGAGCTCACAGCTCGGCCATGCGATAGCCAACGCCGCGCACCGTCTGGATCAGCGCCGCTCCCGGACCAAGCTTCTTCCGCAGTGTCGAGACGAAGGTCTCCACGACAGACGACTCTCCGTCGAAGTCGTATTCCCACACGTGGTCGAGAATCTGTCCCCGGGTCAACGCTCGCCCGGCGTTGCCGAGCATGAAGCGCAATAGCTTGTACTCGGTCGGCGAGAGCTCTACCGTCATCCCCTCGCAGGTCACCCGGTGCGCGCTCTCGCTTAGAACCACGCCGCCGCAGCGCAACACCTGCTCTTCGTTGATGCGCCCGGCGCGCCGCAGGATCGCGCGTACGCGAGCGACCAACTCTTCGACGCTGAACGGCTTAGTCAGGTAGTCGTCGCCGCCAATCGTCAGGCCGCGCACCCGATCCTCGGTCGCGTCGCGCGCGGTCAGAAACATGACCGGCACGTCGTGCCCGGCAGCCCGAAGCTGATCGCAGACCTCGAAGCCGTCCGGTTCCCCGAGCATCACGTCGAGAATCAGCAGGTCCGGCGCCGCTTCGTCGACGATCCGCACGGCAGTCCGCCCATCGGTCGCTTCGACGACGTCGAATCCCGCAAGGCGGAGCGCCGCACTGACGACGAATCGCAGGTTCGCGTCGTCCTCAACCACCAATACCGTCAGCGCGGGCACCTGCGGAGTATCCGAGCCCGCGCTCTGCGCGCGCTAACGGTTTGCTGTGGGCCGGCTGAAGATCGCTGCGCCGAAGCCGCGGCTCAGTCGTGACTGCCAGCATGATGCTGGTGGCCACCCGCGGTGCCGAGCGGTACCACGCGGCGCTGCGCGCGAGGCGCACACGCCGCACCCTCGATGCAGGGCCACTCTCGCCAGGCGTTTCGCGTGGACCACTTAGCGCAGGCGCCGTGCGCGCTCGCATCCCGATGTCAAACAAGCGGATCCAGCCGGTCTTCCGTCAGGCTGCGGCTCCGAGTTCGGGTAGGGACTCTTCGGTGAGAGTGACGGTTTGCTGGGTCGGCCGCTGTTCGAGCAGGAGTGCCGAGAACAGCGCGCCCGCTGCTGCAATGCCGGCGAGGACGTAGAAGGCGCCCTGGAAGCCGTGGGTGAGGGCGGCACCTGCGGTTGCGCTTGATCCTGGGTGCGCGCTGGCGAAGTGCGCGGTCAGTGTCGTCGCAATCGTTGTGGCGATCGCGACTCCGATTGCCCCGCCGACCTGCTGGGTGGTGTTGATCAGCCCGGAAGCCACGCCCGCATCGGCCGGTCGCACGCCTGCAAGGCCGCCGATTGACATCGGCACGAATGACAGCGCAAGCCCCAGGCCGCTGAGCAGGAAGGCCGGGAAGAGGTTGCTGAAGTAGTGACCGTGCACGGGCAGTTGCGCAAACAGAATGAGCGCGAAGCTCGAGAGCGCCAATCCGGCCGGGAGCACCCAGCGTACGCCAACGCGGTTGACAAGCGCCTGCGCGACAACGGAGAAGACGATGATCGTCAGCGTCAAGCTGATGTACGCGACGCCGGTGTGCAGAGCCGAGTAGTGCAGCACCTGCTGCATGTACAGCGTCAGCAGGAAGAACTCGGCGAAGACGGCACCGCCGAGCGCGAGCCCGCCGAGGTTCGATCCCGAAAGCGTCCGCAGCTTGAAGATGCGCAGCGGCAGTAGCGGCGCTGGCGATCGCGCCTCGATCGCGAAGAAGACACCGATCAGTGCCGCGGACGCGGCGAGCAGCACGATCGACTCGGTTGTCGCCCAGCCGTGCTGCGCGGCGCGTGTCATCGCGAACACCAGCAGCATGAGACCCGAGGTGATCGACGTGGCGCCGGCGAAATCGAAGTGGCGGTGGTTGAGGTCGGCGCGGCTCTCGCGCAGCAAGAACGGGGTCGACGCGATCACGGCGACACCGACGGGGACGTTGATGAAGAAGATCCACGACCAGCCGAGGCCGCTCGTCAGCGCGCCACCGAGCAGCACGCCGGCGGCGCCCCCACTGCCCGAGACCGCACCCCAGACTCCGAGCGCGAGATTGCGCTCGCGGCCCTCTTCGAAGGTCGTGGTCAGGATCGAAAGCGCCGCGGGCGAGAGCAACGCGGCGCCGAGGCCTTGAAGCGTGCGGAACGCGATCAGCGAGCCCTCTGACCACGCGAGGCCGTCGAGCAGCGAGCTTGCCGTGAAGAGGGTGAGCCCGATCACGAACAGGCGCCGACGACCAAGCAGATCGGCGAGCCGCCCGCCCAGCATCAGCGCGCCGCCGAACAGGATTGAATACGCCGTGATCACCCATTGGAGGCTGACCTGGGAGAAGTGGAGGTCGTTTTTGATCGACGGCAGCGCCACGTTGACGATGGCGATGTCGAGCACCACCATGAACTGCGCCATGACGATCAGCGCGAGCACGAACCAGCGGCGGCGGCCGACGCCGCTATCCGTTGCGCGCGAAACAGTTTCCGTCGACATCGCTTGCACCTCCAAATCGTTGATGCACACAACGATAGCACGTGCCGATCGTACGGTACACTTGTGCTGATATGAACGAACCCGCGGTCGCAGAGGCGTCTCGTCCAGTCCAGCTCGTCGCGAGAGAGCTCGCGAACAGCAGCGGCTACCTATTGGCCCGGCTCGGCTTAGCGTTCAAACTCCAGGCCACCGAGCGGTCAGAGGCATCCGGTTTCGAGCTCTACGACTACAGCGTCCTTGCGATCCTCGGCGAGGGGTCACGCGAGACGCAGGCGACGATCGCCGACGCGCTGACGCTCGATCCCAGCCGGCTAGTCGCGCTCCTGGACTCACTCGAGGAGCGCGACATGGTCGCGCGACAGCGAGACCCTCAAGACCGCCGGCGCCACGTCGTCAGCATCACCAACAGCGGCCGCAAGGAACTCGCCCGAGTCCGCGCGATCGTCAGTCAGTTCGAGGACGAGTTCTTCGCGCCACTTGACGCGGTCAACCGCGAGGCGCTGCACACGATGCTAGTGGCACTCGCCACGCAGAACGACCCACGCTGCTGCCCGCTCGCCGACGAAGGGTGACGACCCCGGCCAGCCGGGGCGGCCTCGATCAAGAAGCAGCCAGAGACGCGTCGCGTTAGGCCTCGGTCAGAAACCGCCGTCTCGATCCGCGCGCCGTCGGTCTCGGCGGCTTCCATGGTGGGATCGGCCTCCATCATGCGGCGGAAGACGGCCATCTCGGGACCTCCGCGATCACGCCGCCGCTCTGCCACCGCGCCGGCGTTGATCGCGTCAAGCCGCTACGTCGAGTGAGCTTTGGCTCACGATCGCTGTGCGTCGGAGCGTGCCGGTTTTGCGTCGTGGCGTACGCCCGGTCTGCGTGGCGGTCGCGCCCGGGCGAGCCGGGCTGGACCGCTACGGTGGAGGCGTGCGGTCATTCGCTTGCGGGCATTGCGGCGGGCTGGTGTTCTTTGAGAACACCGTCTGTTTGCGCTGCTCGACGCCGCTGCGGTTTGACGCCGAGCTGCTCTCGATGGTTTCGATGGAGCCGGGCGCGCAGTGGATCGACTGTGCCAATCGCGAGCTCGTCGGCTGCAATTGGTTGGCAGAGCATGACGGTGAGCTCTGTCGCTCGTGTCGATTGACTCGGACGCGGCCAGGGAATGCGGACGCGGCGGGCCTCGAGGATCTTGCAATCGCGGAGCGCGCGAAGCGACGCGTGCTCGTACAGCTCATCGAGCTTGGGCTGCCCGGCATCAGACACGGCGCGCTTGCCTTTGACCTGCTGTCGAGCGCTGAGCAGCCGGTAACAACCGGGCACGCCGACGGCGTGATTACGATCGACCTTGCGGAGTCCGACGACGCCCGCCGGGAGGCGCGTCGCGCGCAACTCGGCGAGCCCTACCGGACGATGCTCGGTCATCTGCGCCACGAGCTCGGTCACTACATGCAGCCGCTCCTGGTCGTCAGCGAGCAGGTCTGGGCGGAGTGCCGGCGATTGTTCGGGGACGATGGTCTCGATTACGGGGAGGCGGTCGAGCGCCACTACGTCGATGGGCCACCCGTCGACTGGCAGGATGGGTACGTCAGCGCGTACGCGACTATGCATCCCTGGGAGGACTGGGCGGAGACGTTTGCCCACTACCTGCACATCACAGACACGCTCGAGACGGCGCACGAGTTCGGTGTCGTGGTGGCAGGGCCCAGGGCCGTCGGGTCTGATGACTCGCTGGTGGCCGTCCCTCCGGCTGACCCGGACGAGCGCGAGTTCGCGGCGATCATCGAAAGCTGGCTGCCGCTCACCTACGCGCTGAATGCCATCAACCGAAGCATGGGTCGCGACGATCTGTATCCGTTCGCGCTTGCGCGGCCCGTTGTCCAGAAACTCTCATTCGTACACCAACGCGTGCTCGACGTTCGCGACCCAAGCTAGGCGCTGCGCTCCCTGCGCCCTACGAGCGACCTCATTAACGCTCGACGTTATACCGCGCGGCGCGTAGTAGGTTTGGTCTATGGACGATGACGGTGACGGCCTCGGACGCTACGCGGGCGCCGCAACGTTGATCTTGTCCAGCTTGGCGGCCGGGGCGCAGCACGGCTACGGGCTGATCGCCGATATCGAGGGGTTCGCCGGCGAGCGGCTTCAGCCGGGAACGCGGTACGGGGCGCTGACGCGGCTTGAGCAGGATGGTTTGATCGAAGATCGAGGGGCTTGGCGCCCTACGAGCGCAGTTGGCGGCGCGGCGCCGCATCGCGGACGTCGGACTGCGGCGTCTGGCCGGCGGGTTGGCGACGTCGTGAAACACGCTAAGCGATCGGGCTGGTGTGTTGGTCCGATCGCGTTCGTTCTCGGCGTCTTTGCCCGCTTCCGGGCTCGCGTCGGCCCCGTCTCCGCGGACGCTGTTCGCCGCCCTCCTCGCTGTAGGAGCCGGGGATGAGCAGGCAACGATTTGCGGGCAAGTGCGCCCTCGTAACGGGCGCCGGCTCAGGCATCGGCGAAGCGGTGGCGCGGGCCCTGCACGCAGAGGGTGCCCGCGTCACGCTCGCCGACCTCAGCGACGCCGCTGCGGCGGTCGCAGCAGAGCTCGGCGGTCCGGCTATGGCGGTCCGGCTCGACGTCCGCGACGAGGACCAGGTACGGGCGGCGATGCCAGCCGTCGTCGACGTGCTCGTGAACGTTGCCGGCTTCGGCTCGACGACGAACGCGCCCGATACCTCGCTCGAGGTTTGGGAGCAGGTATTTGCGGTGAACGCTCGTGGCACCTTCCTGACCTGCAAGCACGCGATCCCGGGCATGGTGGCGCGCGGCGGCGGCGCGATCGTCAACGTCGGCTCCGTCGCCGCGCTTGTGGGGCTGAGGAACCGCGCGGCCTACTGCGCGTCCAAGGGCGCCGTCGTCTCCCTGACCCGGGCGCTGGCCGTTGACCACGTCGCAGATGGTGTCCGGGTCAACGCGGTATGTCCCGGTACGGTCGATTCGCCGTGGGTGCGGCGGCTGGTCGGGGAAGCCGGCGAGTCGCTCGAGAACCTGCGGGCGCGCCAGCCGATGGGGCGCCTGGGGACGCCGGGCGAGATCGCCGAGTCAATCCTTTATCTGGCCTCAGACGAGGCGGCGTTTATCACCGGTAGCGCACTGGTCATCGACGGCGGGCTGACCGCTGCCTGAGGTGCGCGCACGGGTCGTCGCCCCCGCGGAGCGACGGGGTTAGCGTGCGGATTTTCCGAGCAACGCTCGACGGGCGCGCGGCGCTTGCCTATGAGCTGGACGGTCGTCTGGTTGCTCTCGACGTCGCCCCTGACGGGCTTGGCGCTCTCGAGGGCGCCTTGCAGTTCGACCCGGCGGGAGCGCCTGCCGGCCACGATCTTGGTCCGGTGAGCCAAGCCGCGCTTCTGGCGCCGGTCGCTCCATCGAAGGTCGTCGCGATCGGTCTCAACTATCGAGACCACATCCTCGAGAGCGGCGCGGAAGCGCCTCCGCGCCCGCTCGTCTTCGCCAAGTTCCCGAGCAGCGTCGTCGGTCCAACGGATCCGATAGTTATCGACCGAGCCGTCACACAACGAGTTGACTGGGAGGTCGAGCTGGCCGTCGTGGTCGGGCGGACGATGCGACGCGTATCCGAGACCGACGCGCTCGACTACGTCGCCGGGTACACCGTCGCCAACGACGTCTCGGCGCGCGACGTGCAGTTCGGCGACGGCCAATGGGTCCGCGGCAAGAGCCTCGACACGTTCTGCCCGCTCGGGCCTTGTCTCGTGACGCCCGACGAATTCGGCGACCCGCAGGACAAAGGACTGTGGACTCGCGTCAATGGCGAGACGATGCAGGCCTCCAACACCTCCAAGATGCTGTTCGGCGTAGCCGAACTGCTCTCGTTCTGCTCGCACAGCTTCACTCTCGACCCGGGCGACATCGTGCTGACGGGAACACCGTGGGGCTGCGGCGAATTCATGTCCCCGGTGCGGTCACTACAGGCCGGCGACGTCGTCGAGAGCGAGGTCGAAGGCATCGGCACTATCGTCAGCCCGGTCGAGGAGCTCGCGCCGGACTGACTTACAGCAAGAAAGGGATGATCGCGTGGACGCGCGCCTTGTAGTCGGCGTAGCTGTCCGGAAAGTGGCTTCCCATGATCCGCTCCTCCTGCCGCGCCTTCCACCACAGGCCCGCGCAGAGGGCGGCGAGCAGGGCGAAGCCGATGGCCCGCCCGTAGTTGACCGCCGTGCCAAACGCCATGATGATCAGGCCGGTGTAGATCGGATGCCGTGCTAGGGCATAGGGGCCGGACTCGATCAGCTCGTGATCCTGTTTGAACGTCACCTCGGCGCTCCAGTTACGACCTAGCGTCATCCGCGCCCAAACCGTGACGGCGACTCCCGCGACCACGACGCAGTCGCTTACGACCCCCAACGCGAATGGTGTCCGCCAGAGCAGCGAATGTGCGGACAGGTGGAAGAGCTGACCGCCGGCTACCAATACGCCGGCAGTGGCCAGTGCCACCAGGCGATAGCCAAAGAAGCCTCCCCGCTCGACCGTGCGCTTGGTCTTGAAGGCCATGACGACCCAATAGATCAGCCAGGCTATCCAGCAGCCGCCGATGAATAGGGATGCCGCGCCAGTCATCTCGGTCGGCGCGGTTTCAGAGCGCTAGCTCGCCGGCCACCTCGTAGAACTCGACCGGTGTACGCCTGCCGGCGTTGGCAGGGTTCCCAGCGTTCATCGCAGCATCGCCGTTTCGCATCGCTTCCTCGGTATCGAATGTCGTCACCATAACTCGCGCTCCCGACTGGCGATCAACGAGCATCAGCATCTTCGCGCCCGCCAGTTCCGGCGGCACCTCGCGCGAGGCGGCAAAGGTCCTGGTCTCCTCAATCGCCACGTCGACCGTCGCTGGGTCACCCTCGAACCTCGCCACACGCGCCCACATGAGCAGCCCCTCTCGGCCTTGGCTCCGCTGGTCGTGCATAGCTCGCACGCCGGCCCGGCCAAAGTGTCGCGGACCCGGACCCCCGCGGTCAAGCCAATCGGCTGGGAGCCCGGCGCGTGTGCTCCCAGCGCCCAGCTCGAGCCTGAGCGTGGCCGGCTCCGACCTAGCTCACGACACGGTAAGGGCGCTCGTGCCCTTGTCTGTTACCGCGAGACAGCGCCGCGTACCGCTGCACGACACGACGGCCGGAAGCCGGCCGAGGCCGAGGCGTGGCGTCGGCGTCCAGGACGCTCCGTCCCACTCGAGGGCCACACCAGTCGTCGATGATGTCGCGAGACAAAATGAAGCCGTCGTGCATGACACCGACGTCAAACCGGGGGGTGAACCGCTGACCGTACTGTAGAGCCACGTGTACCCGTCCCAGATCAGCGGCGTCGTCCGCGTGTCCACAGCCACGCAGAACGTGGCCGAGACACATGACAATTCACTGATAAATGCCTCATCGCGGGGTATCGCGTTCCCTAGCGACTCCGCCTTGTACGAGCTCCAGTGCCACGAGGAACCATTCCAGTAATTCGGGAGGTTGTCATGGAT
This sequence comes from Solirubrobacteraceae bacterium, assembly GCA_036262195.1. Classification (GTDB taxonomy): domain Bacteria; phylum Actinomycetota; class Thermoleophilia; order Solirubrobacterales; family Solirubrobacteraceae; genus Palsa-513. The sequence goes on along the minus strand of DATAJI010000212.1, from coordinate 7,218 downwards.
ATTCGCGCAGAAGCGGATCGACGCGCAGCTGAGTACGCCGTTTCCGTCGGTGCCCCCGGTGGCGCCGTCGCGCTTGCTCCAGCCCGAGCCATTCCACACCAGCGCCCCGACGTTGCCGAGGGTCATGCAGAAGTCTCTGGTCGTGCATGACACACCGTGCACGAGGTCGTATTCACCACCTTCGCCGCGGTCCGTGTACAGCATGACCGGCGCTTGCCAGCTAGTGCCGGTCCAGGTGATCGCGTAGTTGATCGTGCGCTTCATCGTGCTCGAAGACCCGATTGCGACGCAGAACGACGACGTCACGCAGGACACTCCGGACACAAACGCGACCCGCCGGTTGACCCTTGGCGCGAGCTGCCACGACGAACCACTCCAGATGCCCGTCTGGCCGGTGAGGCCAACGGCGAGGCAGAAGCCGCTGGGGACGCAACTCAGGTTCGTGACCTGACCCTTGGTGCTGACGGCGGGATCACTCGCCACGGGCTTCCAACTAAGCGGCGCGCTTGCAGTCGCGGCGCTGCCGGTGGCCAGCAATGCGACAACGACGGCTGCGATGAGCCCCGCCCCCGCGGCACGCCTGCTCCACCCGTGCCTGGCGCCGCGCACGGCGCGAAGGCTATCGGACGCGCTCGTGCTTCTGCAACGCCACTAGTGCGACTTGTTGTGCCGGCGGCGCTTGACGACCTGGTGGCGTGCCAGCCGGCCGTTGTGCACCGCGCCCGCGCCTGCGGCCTTGGCCTGGGCCCAGGTGAAGCTGTAGCTCGTCCAGTCTGTGCGAGGCGTCCAGACCAGCGTCGTCGCATAGCTCGAGTTGCCGCTGGCGTCCGTCCCAACCGCCGCGCCGAGCGAGAGCGTCCCGGCGCTCGAGAAGGCAAGGACGTTGCGGCGGTGATCCCAACAGCCGCTGGCGGCGGCCGACGTGCAGTCGATATTTGACGTCTCGGGGCCGCTGTAGCCATCGTCGTACATCCACTCGTAATAGGCATACGGAGCGTTGGCCCATTCGCCAGCCCAGTTGGATGTCCATCCGTAGACCGACAGGTCTCCGAGGAGGGAAGTTGGGTCGGGGTCGACATCGCTCAACATCGCGCTCTCCGCTGCGCTCGCAAGCGTGGTGCTCAGTCCGGCTATCGGCTGCAGTCTGTAGGCGATGCGATCGAGATTCGAGAGGATGAGGATCTGCTCCGCTCCCGGGAGCGAGTCGAAGTCCGCTGGCAGCGCGTACGGTCCTAGGTCAATGTCCGCTCGGGCTGAGTCGAGCGCCACGACGACCGCATTGAGGCAGACGCTGCCCGCAGGCGCCCTGCCGCAGGCTTGCGGGAGCGCGCCGATCGGAATGTTCGCGGGGGGGACGCGGGTGACGGGGGCCGCACTAGCCGGAGCTACGCTAAGACACAGGCTGCCCGCCACGGCGACGATCGCGACGCTGAGGGACCTGATCGTGATTGCGCGGAGCGAGCGCCAATTAGCCATGTTTTCAGGCTAGGCGGATACCTCCGGTGCTCCAGGGTGTTTTTCTGACCCTGTCTCCTGTCGAGCACGCTCGTAGCGCGCGGAGGCTGCTATCGGGAGCCTGAAACGTTCGTCTGCTTTGGGGCGGTGATACCGGCGAGGCGGCACTGAGGCTGGACTGCGAGTGCCAGCCGGTCGTGGCGTGCGTACTCGGTCCTGCACCACGAACGAGCCGTGGTGCCGCACTCGTGCAGCACCACGCCGCCGGTCGCGCCAGCAACCTGGACGCTGACGCACCCGTGGCCGGAGGCTGGTGCGAGGCTTTTATTGCTCGTCACGAGGATCGCGACGACGGCGATCGAGGCGACCAGGACGCCTAGGCCGCAATAGAGCATTCCGCGGCGCTGGCGGCGCGTCAGCGGCTCGGCCAGGCGCTGCGAATGCCCGACGAGGACCATCGGCGGCGCAGTATAGGACCCCCCGTCCATCCGCCGAGCGACTCACTGACTACCGCACCTTTCCGTCGCCGGGTGGGTTCTGCCCCTGAGGGATTCAAACCCGGGAACTGAATCCAAAAAGGAGGCGGAAGATGCATCAGCCGGTAACGGCGCCGCGAGGGCGCCAGCGACATCACCGCGTAGTCTCGACTGTCCTCGTCGCGGGCGCAGTGGCTGCGCTTGCCGCCACGCTCGCCGCGGTCTCAGCTTCGGCGCACGTCAAGCGCGATGGGCTTGGTCATGGAGTAATTCCGGCGGCTGCCGGCGTCGTGACCGCAACACCGGGCACTGGTGCCACCAGCTTCACGATCGAGTTGCGCGGTGGCACCACCGAGACAGTCGATGTCAGCGGCTCGACCACTTATCTCGAGCACGGCACGTCGAGCGCGTCGCTGAGCGATCTTCAGAAGGGCGATCTGGTAGCTGTTTTCGGGACGACATCGGCTGGTAGCGTCGCGGCGACCGAGGTCGTGATCGCGGTGCCGCGCGGCACTTCCACTCCGGCGCTGGCGACCGTCGGGGTCGTGCAGGGAGCTCCGAGCGTCGGCTCGTTCACGATCACCACGCGTGGTGGCGTCACCGAGACCGTGGATGTGGGCGCCACGACGACCTATTACGAGCGCTGGCTGCCAGGTGCCTCGCTCACCGATGTCACGAGCGGCGAGCTAGTTGCCGTGTTCGGCTCGACGTCCGGTACCACGGTTACTGCGTCGACGGTCGTGATTCACCATGGCTTCCGCCGAGGCTTCGCGATCGCGGGTACCGTCGAGGGAACCCCCGGACCGACGGCGACCAGCTTCACGATCCAGACGCGCGGAGGTGGGACGGAGACCGTCGACGTGACGGGATCGACGCTCTACTTCGAGCGTGGCACGGGGCAGGTGACGCTCGCTAGCGTCGCAAGCGGCGACATCGTCGGCGTCTTCGGCGTCCCGTCGAGCTCGAGCACGGTCACAGCGCTAGCTGTGATCGTGGCGTCACCTCCGTCCAGCACTGGCACGTTCGCCACGGCCGGCACCGTCCAGACAGTTCCGAGCGGCGGCGACTTTGTCATCGAGACTTGCAACCACACGCAGGTCACCGTTGACACCAACTCAGCCACGACGTTCGTCGAGCGGGGCGTGAGCGGTCTGTCGATCGACGCTGTGAAGCCAGGCGAGGACGTGGCCGTGTTCGGCTCGCTCTCCGGTCAGACCGTCACGGCGACGCAGGTCGTGATCGGCGGCAACGAGCGCGCGCATCCGGGGCACTTCGTCGCGGGCGCTGGGCAGCAGGGCGCCGGGCAGCCGAGCGCTCCGGGCGGCTACAGCCACCACCACGCTCGCCGCTGGCAGTAGCTCGCGGGGGGATGGTGCGGTCTGGCGAGGGAGCCAGACCGCACTCCACGGGGCTAGCTAAAGCACGTACACCGTCGCGCCGTCGATCGTCTTCGCCGTGAAGTGGCTGGCGACCCAGCTCGAGATCTCGCTCGTGCTCGAAGCGGACCGGCCGCCGAAGCCGCCGAAACCGCCGCCGGTATCGACGTAGTAATGAATTTCGCCCTTGTCGACATAGCGCTCGAACTGGGGCAGCGTCAGGTCCCCGCCGTTGCCGTTGAAGCCGCCGATGGCCATCACGGCCTCACCGCCGGTCGCAAGCTCGATCAAGGCGGCCGAGTTCGAGCCGGAGGTCGCAGCGATCCAGCGGTAACGGCGCGAGTCGCGCTCGAGGAGCTTCGCGAGGGCGCGACCGATCGTTGCCTGGCCCGCGCCGCCGATGCCCGCGCCGCCGAGTCCGCTGAATTGGCGAGCGCCCGAGCCAAACAGGCTGCTGGCGGGGCTCGATCCGCTGCTCGCCGGCGCGCCTGGGAAGCCGCGCCGCGACCCTGCGTCTCGCGGGAGACCGCCGCCGGGGAAGCTGCCCGGCCGCCCGGCAGCGCCGCCGCTGGCAAATGCCGCTCCGCCCCCAATTCGGCCTGCGCTGCCGCTAGCGGTCGGGCCGGCGCTCGGCAGCGAGCCTTTGTGCGCACTAGTTACGGTCTGGGCGGCATAGGCAAGGGGGCCGGCAAAGCAGCCAACCGCGACGCACATCGCGGTGAGGATTGCCGTGTTCCGCGTGAAACGGCCGAGCAGCGGTGCGGTGAGCAGCCCGCCGGCTCCGAGGATCGCCGCCACGAGCACGAGCGGCCGCAGCCATGGCTCCCAGCTCGGCGTGCGCTCGAGCAGCACGTAGGCCCAGGCGCCGCTGCCGGAGACCGTCAGCGCCGCGACGATTCGCGCCCACATGGCATCGCGCTGCTCCCACAGCAGGACCCCGCCGATCGCTACGAGCGCCGCGATCGCGGGCGCCAGGGCGACCGTGTAGTAGGTGTGGATGACGCCTGTCGAGAAGCTGAAGATCGCAGCCGTCACGAGGAGCCAACCACCCCAGACGATCAGCGCGGCGCGGGTGCGGTCGACGCGAGGCGCCCGGCGTCGTAGCCACAGGCCGAGCACGAGCGCGACCAATGACGCCGGCAGCAGCCAGGAAGCCTGTCCGCCGAGCAGATCGTTGAACAGCCTCAGGACTCCGGTCGGGCCACTGAACATCGCTCCGCCGCCGGCCCCGCCTCCGGGGCCGCCGCTGCCAAAGATCCGGCTGAAGCCGTCGTAGTTGAAGATCAGGTTGAAGATGTTGTTGTCAGGCGAGCCGTCGATGAACGGACGTGATCCGGCGGGTAGCAGCGCGACGATCGTGACCCACCAGCCGGCAGCGACGATGATCGCCGCGAGGCCGTAGCAAAGCTGCGCCAGTCGTCGGCGCAGCGAGGTCGGCGCCGCGAGCAGATAGGCCGCGGCGAAAGCCGGCAGCACGAGGAATGCTTGGCCCAACTTCGCGAGGAAGGCGAAGCCGATCAGCGCCCCCGTCGCGAGGATCCAGCGCGTGTTCGCACGTTCGATCGCCCGCGTCAGGCAGTAGGCCGAGGCGACCAGCAGGGCGACGAGCAGGGAATCGGGGTTGTTGAAGCGGAACATGAGAGCCGCCACCGGCGTCATCGCGAGCATTGCTCCGGCGAGGAGGCCGGCTGGCGCACCGAACCAGCGCTTGATCGCGCCATAGAGCAGCCAAACGGCCGCCACGCCCGCCAATGCATTGGGCAGCAGCATGCTCCAGCTGCTGAAGCCGAAGATGCGCCCGGAGAGGGCCATCAGCCACAGCGACGCCGGCGGCTTGTCGACGGTGATGAAGCTGGAGGAGTCAAGCGCACCGAAGAAGAACGCTTTCCAGCTCTCCGTCCCGGCCTGCACCGCCGCTGCGTAGAACTCGTTTGCGTAGCCCGAGGCGTTGAGGTTCCACGCGTAGGCACCGGCCGTCACCAAGAGCAACGCGATCAGAGCCGGTCGCACCCAGCGCTGAGCCGTCACCCGCTCGCCGCTGCGTATTCCAGCCGCTCTTCGCGCGTGCCAGCGCGTCTGGCGTTGCGCGTCCGAGGGCGCCAGCGCCGTCTCTTCGGTCATACCCACTGAGCTCATCATCGCTCCAATCTCGCGTGCCACGACTGCCTGCTTGAAGGCGCGATTCTCTGGCCCTCAGCTGCGCCTGGCCTTGGGCGAAGCTGAGAGAAAGCTGGGAGCGCAAGCGGGCTGTCGACGCTCCGGAGGCCTCTCAGGTGGCCTGAAACCGCTCGGAGGGTGCGCGAAATCGATTGTCTGCACCGATCCGTGCAGCATGGTAGGCTGGCGCGAAATGCCGAATCCTCGGCGGGATGGCCGGGGAGCGGGGAAACCAAGTGGTTGGGGCGAATCCCACAGTAAAGCTGTGGGAAGCGCGGCTCTTTCAGCGCTAGCCCGTCAGCTAACCCCGCAGGCCTTAGAGAGAGGTAGCTGTGCGGCAACGCCCCATCTGCGCCATTGCGACGACGATCCTCCTGTTCGGAGGTTGTGCCGCCACCGCAGGGGCCAAGCCCAAGGCCAAGGACGCCGGAGGAGCCGTGGCACCGCTCGCAACCGGCGCAACAACCGGCCCGACGGGTAGCAGCGGCACGACCGGTGGTGCCACAGGGGGCAGCGGTTCGACCGGAAGCAGCGGTTCGACCAACCCGACGGCGCCACTCGCGGAGCTGGCACCGATCGTGCTTGGCAAGTATGAGAGCCCGACCGCCGTGTATGGCGGCCCGATCTTCGAGGTCACGGCCGGCGGCCTCGTCCCGTACGACACGAGCACTGACGCCGCCACGAGCTCGACGGACGTCGAGGGTGGCACTACTGCGGCCGAAAGCAGCCTCTCCACCGGCCTGCCTCAGCTCGAGGTTCCCGGTAGCACCGCCGAGGAGGTGAGGGTCAACGGACTCGGTTTCGCTGCTGCGCCCGAGAACGCCCCGCTCGTGGTCCAGGAGGTGATCTGGGCTGCCAACAGGATCATCGGGCGGCCCTATGTCTTTGGCGGTGGCCACAAATCCTTCCAGTCCTGGGGCTATGACTGCTCCGGGACCGTCTCTTACGCCCTGCACGGCGGTGACCTCCTGAAGGCTCCGCTGGACTCGGGGCAGTTCATGAGCTGGGGCGCTCGGGGTCAAGGCCAGTGGATGACGATCCTCACGAATGCCGGCCACGCCTATCTCGACGTCGCCGGCCTGCGCCTCGACACGAGTCCGGCGAACGACCCCCAGGGGCTCGAGGGTCCGCGCTGGCGCCCGCTGCGGCCCGGGAACAGCGGCTTCGTCAAGCGGCACCCGGTCGGTTACTAGCGAGCTAGCCGCGCGGCCGCGAGCGGCGCGCTCGGCGCGGCAGCCGTCCCTCGCCTCAGGCTGCGACCTCCGTCGGCAGGCCGACTCCGACCTCCGCGAGCTCTTCGGCCGGGGTACGCCCGGGGATCAGCAGGGTTGCGAGGACGCACACGATCAGCGACCCGGCGCAGAACATAAAGGCAACCGTAAAGCCGCCGACGAGCGGAACGCCGTTACGCACGTGGGCAGCGATGATCGTCGCCGCGATCTGCGCGCCCACCGCGCCGCCGAGCGTACGCATCACGGTGTTCATGCCGCTTGCGACACCAGTCTGGCTCGCCGGTACCGCCTCGACGATGAGGTTGCCGAGCGCAGCGAAGGAGAGACCGATGCCGAACCCGAGCACGGCCATCGCGACGTAGATGTACACAGGGTGCGAGTGAGCGAGCACGAGCAGCACGAACGAGGCCGAGGCGGCGATCGTCCCGGCTAGGAGCGACAGCTTCGAGCCGAAGCGGTGGGCGATCCGCCCAGCTTGGAGGCTCATGACCAGCATCAACATCGTCGTCGGCAGCAGGAAGA
>DATAJI010000211.1:0-3434 GCA_036262195.1 Solirubrobacteraceae bacterium | reverse complement strand
CGCGAGCTGCACGGCGGCTCCGGCTCCGCCACCGGCCGGTTCCGCCCACGAGCCCTCGGCGTGGACGATCTCGCCCGTTAGCGGCACGTGATCGACCGGCACGAAGTCGACCCACTCGACGTGTCCGACCACCGCGACGCGCACGCACGCATCCTAAGCGCGTTCGGGGCAACCCGGAGGGACTCACACTCGCGCGGGCTGCACCCTCTGCTGGGATCGAAGCGCTAGCGTGCACGCTCGGGCCTTGAGGCACAACTTTCGACCTGAGGAGTCGTCGTGTCGGAGCTTGCGGGGAAGACGGTTCTAATCACGGGCGCCTCGCGAGGCATCGGCGCGGCGAGCGCGCGGCAGTTTGCGGCGCTCGGAGCGAAAGTTGGCCTCGTCGCTCGCGACAGCCGGCTGCTTGGGGAGCTGGCGGCCGAGCTCGGCGAGCGCTCTCACGCAGTTGCTGCCGATGTCGCAGAACCGTCAGAGTGCGCGCGCGCAGTCGATGAGGTCACCGCGGCGCTGGGTGCGATCGACGTCCTCGTGAGCTGTGCCGGAGTCCTGCAGCGCGATTTCGTCGAGGACGTCAAGCCTGCGGACTTCGAGCTGAATTGGCGTGTCCACGTTGGCGGCGCGCTATGGCTCACGCAGCGCCTGCTGCCAGGCATGCGCGAGCGCGGTTATGGGCGGATCGTTCTCGTCTCCTCGGAGCTGGGTCTGATTGGAGGGCCCTCGTATGCCTCCTACTGCACCAGCAAGTGGGGTCTTGTCGGCCTCGGAGAGGTGCTCCACCACGAGCTGGCGGGAAGCGGCGTGCGTGCCTGCGTGCTCTGTCCCGCAGACGTGCAGACCGCGCAGTTGCGCTGCGACATCGAGTGGGGTCAGACCGGCGGCGCGAGCTTCGATAAGGCGATGAGCCCGGATCACGTCGCACGCGCGATCGTTCGCGCGGTGAGTGGTCGCGCGCCGCTGGTCGTCGTCGACCGCCCGCACCTGCGCGCCGCGTTCAAGCTGCTCGGTGGCCCCCGCGGCCTCGCTCGCACGATGGTCCATGGCGCCTTCAAGCCGCTCCTGAAGTCGCGCGCGGACGCTGGTGGGAGCTAAGACCGCCGACCGGCAGTTCGCTTGCCATACTTCCCGCTCCCCGGGGGCGTAGCTCAGTTGGTTAGAGCGCCGGCCTGTCACGTCGGAGGTCGCGGGTTCGAGTCCCGTCGCTCCCGTAGGGAAGTGCTGAGCTGCAGGGCTGGTGATTGGGCCACGCGCTGGCGCCGCGCGTATGTTTAGAGCGACGATGCGAAGGCGTTCCCGGTTTGGCGTCGGATGGCTGCTCGGTGCGGCGGCCGTTGGCTCGATCGTCGCTGGCGCTGGTGCGGCTGCGGGCTTTCCTGCCGCGGTCTACCCCCCGCCGGTGAAGTCCGCTGGAGGGGCTCTCGCGGCCTGTCCAAACCCGTCCGGCCTCGAGCGCTTCGACAAGCGAGCGCAGGACAGTGCGCTGCGCGCTGCGGGAAGCTATGGCCGCGTCAGCCTCGCGGTCGACATGCGACACGCGGATCGCGCCTGGTGGCCGTGGCTGCGTGAGCTGTGGCGATCGGACCATCCGGCGAAGGGAGCGACGAGCGAGGTGGTGGCCGGGTCATCGCGTGGACCGAAGACGGCATACGCCGCAGTCGTGCGCTACTCATGTGGGTCGCCGCTGGTCCTCAGATCGATCGCTGTCTACCTCGCGCCGCGCCACCGCCATAACTGCGATGCGTGCGTCGCCAGCGTCTACTTCATCGATCGCCGCGGCCACGCGTTGATCTACTGGCTGAACTGAAGAGCTAGGCAGATCCGGTCCCAGGCGCGCTGGCCGTCTGCAGCGCCCGCAGCGACGGATACAGCAACCGGAACCGCGCATAGCCTTCGTCGTAGCTGGCGGCCCAGCCAGGGTCCGGCTCGATTCGCTCACTGACGCGGACGCAGCGCGCAACCGCCTCGTCGAGGTCGGCGAAAACGCCGGCCCGCACGCCCGCGAGTAGCGCGGCGCCAAACGCCGAGCCCTCCTCGGACTCGGTGCGCTCAAGCGGGATTCCGAGCACGGAGGCGACTATCCGCGACCACAGCGCGCTCCGGCTGCCACCGCCGGAGATGCGGCCGGCCTGCGCGTGGACGCCGAGCGCGCCGAGGAGCTCGAGCGAGTCACGCAGGCCGTAGGCGACGCCCTCGAGCGTCGCCCGGGCGAGCGCGCCGCGGTCGTGACGCAGCGAGAGGCCGGTGAAGGCCGCGCGTGCGCTCGCGTCGGCGTACGGCGTTCTCTCACCGGCGAGGTAGGGCGCGAACTGCAGGCCCTCGACCCCGGGCTCCCAACGCGCCGCCTCGGCGTCAAGTCGCTCGTACCCCGCCGTCCCGAGCACGCCACGGAGCCAGGTGAGCGACCCGGCAGCGCTCAGCATCACGCCCATCGCATGCCACGTGCCGGGAACCGCGTGGCAGAACACGTGGACGCGGGCTTGCTCGTCCGGCGCATAGGCCGGGAGCACCGCGAACACGACTCCCGAGGTCCCGAGTACGACCGACACGAGCCCGGGTCGGACTATCCCGACGCCGAGTGCCGCCGCCGCCTGGTCGCCTGCGCCCCCGATCACGGTCGATTCGAAAGCCTCCGGTAGCCACTCGAGCGGGACTTCGAGCGCATCGCAGACCTCGTGCGACCAGCGTCGCGCGCCGACGTCGAACAGCAACGTCCCGGACGCGTCGGCGGCGTCGATCGCGAGCTCGCCCGTCAGTCGGTAGCGGACGTAGTCCTTCGGCAACAGCACGTGGTGAATCTGGGCGTATGTCTCCGGTTCGTGCTCGCGCAGCCAGAGGAGCTTCGGCGCCGTGAAGCCGGTGAGCGCGCGGTTGCCGGTCAGCGCGATCAACCGATCGAGCCCGACAATCCGCTCGATCTCCGCGCACTGCGCCTCGGTTCGCTGGTCGTTCCAAAGGATCGCCGGACGCAGTAGGACACCGCCGCGACCGAGCACGACGAGGCCGTGCATCTGTCCCGAGAAGCCGACGTCTCCGTCGGGCAGCCGCGCGAGGCATGCCTGGGCGGCGCGCCACCAGTCCTCCGGATCCTGCTCGGCCCAGCCGGCCCGCGGTACCGAGAGCGGGTAGGACTCGGACGCGCTCGCGAGCAGCTCGCCGTCAGGGGAAATGGCGATCCCCTTTACCGCGGAGGTGCCGACATCGAGGCCGATCAGCGCCACGCTGCCCTCCGGCTCACGAGTTGTGTTCCGCTCGGCGAGACCACAACGGTCGGCCTGACCCGCTCAGCGACGTTGATCTTCAAGACCAGGGTGGCTCATGGACGATCCGCTATTGAGCAGCGGATCGTGATCGTGTCAGCTTTGGCTCCTCGAGGACTGCGTCGCGACGAGCCCCTGGTCGGGTAGGTCTCTTGGCGTCCAGCTGACGCTGCGCGAGCC
>DATAJI010000210.1:0-2216 GCA_036262195.1 Solirubrobacteraceae bacterium | reverse complement strand
CACGACGCCAGCGGCGTCGCGGCAGCCGGGCGCCCCCGTCGCGCGGTCGAGCATCACCGTCGCGGTTCTCAACGGCACGACGACGGCTGGCCTGGCGGGAGCGCTATCCGCGAAGCTGGTCGGTGACGGCTTTGTCAAGGGCGCCATAGCGGACGCGACGAGCCAGACCGCCGCTACCACGACCGTTGGCTATACGAAAGGCAACAAGGTCGCGGCTGAAGAGGTTGCGAGGCAGCTGCGGATCAGCCGGGCGAGCGTTGTGCCGGTCACGAGCACGAACGACGCCACCGCGAGCTCCGCCGGACCCCACCCGCAGGTCGTAGTCACGATCGGTGTCCAGCACCCGCAGTGAGTCCGGTGACGCTGCGGTCGCCGCTCCAATTGCACGAATCGCGTTAGCGGCGCTTGCACTGGCGGCCGTCGGCGCGCTACTGATCGCCCAGCACATCAAGCACGAGCCGCCACTCGTCATCGCCGACGCGATCTGGCACCCGAGTCAAGGGAAGCTCGATCCACGCACGACGACCGCGACGTTCTCGTTCCAGACGCATTACCGCGACGAGGTGACGGTGTCGATCGTGTCGACGCGTACCGGCCAGACGGTCTCGGCCGTCGCGAGGGCCTACCCGGTCACGCCGTACCGCCGGACCGAGCAGTTCCGTTGGAATGGCCGTGCTTCGAACGGCGCGCTTGTTGGCGCAGGCAACTACGTCGTGGAGGTCCACTTCGATCACCTCGACCGGACGACGCAGATCCCGCAAGTCGTGTTCGACGTGAGCTACCGAGCGCGATGACGATCGATGCCCCGATCGCGGTCACGACGCTGACGCTGGCTCTCGAAAAGACCGGCGTGCTCGTGCTCGTGCTCCTTGCCGGCGCCGTCCTTGCGCTGCCGCACGACCGGGTCGCGCCGCGCACGCGGGCAGTCATGGTGGCGAGTGCGCTCGGGCTTACGCCGCTCCTGCTCGCGCTCGCGCTCTGGAACAACCCCAAGCTGGCGCCGCTCCACCACCACCCGCTCCGCGGGGTCGCGGCGATCCTGGCCGTTGTGTCTGTCGTCGCGGTCCTCGCCCACCTGATCGATCGCCACAAACAGCTACTGCCACTCCTGGCGATCGTTGCACTTCCGTTCCGTATCCCGCTCGGCTCCGTCTCCAGCGGCCTGCTGATCCCGCTGTACGCGGTCATCGCGGCAGGCGGACTCGTCTACGTCGTGCGCAACTGGAAGGAGCCGGCAGGGGCGCCTGGCGAGAGTGACGGGTGGGTCCGCCCACCGGAGCTCGCCCTCGCGGCCGTCGTTGTCGCCTACGGCCTGCAGGCGCTCTACTCTCCGGCGCCCGGCGTGCTGAAGGCGGTGGAGAACGTGGGGTTCTTCTACGTCCCGTTCGCGACGCTCTTCTACTTGCTCCGTCGCCTCGAGTGGAGCGGCGCGCTGCTCAGGCGGTGCCTGTTCGTGCTGCTCGCTCTGGCCGGCGTGTTCGTGCTCGTTGGTCTCGCAGAGCTCGCCGCCGGCAGCCACCTGCTGCTGAACCGGAGCCTCGACCAAGACGCCAAGTTCGTGCGAATCAACTCGCTGTTCTACGACCCGAACATCTACGGGCGCTTTCTCGCGCTGACAATGATCTTGCTGAGCGTTGCGATGCTGTTCGAGCGTCGTCCGCGGCGCGTGCTCGCCGCGGCTGCGGCGCTGGCGCTGATGGGGGTGGGCTTGCTTCTCAGCCTGTCTCAGTCGAGCATGGTCGCGCTCCTGGCGGGGCTCGCTGTCGCGGCGCTCGCCGCGTGGGGGCGCCGAGCGGCGGCGCTCGCCGCCGCTTTGGCGCTCGTCGCCGTCGTGGTGGTCGTTGCACTGGCGCTCGAAAGCGGCAACTCGGCGAACTTCCTCACCAGCGGCCGCGCTTCGCTCGTCACGCGCGGCGTCGACATGTTCAAGGACCGGCCGCTGCTGGGCTACGGATCGGGCTCGTTCGCAACTGAGTACCTCGCGCAGATCCCCAAGCAGCGAGACTCGTTCGAGCAAGCCCAAAACCTGCCGCTCGCCCGCCCAGCCACGACTGACTCGCACACGACACCGGTGACGATCGCCGCCGAGCAGGGAATAGTCGGGCTTGCGCTCTATGCGATCTTGCTCATCGCGTGCTTCCGGGAGCTGCTCGGCGGTGACCTGTTCACGCGGATCGGCGGCGCGGGCTGGGTCGCGCGCCTCGCGGTAGGGGCGG
>DATAJI010000209.1:0-9184 GCA_036262195.1 Solirubrobacteraceae bacterium | reverse complement strand
AGGTAGTAGAAGTGGTGTCCGAGGTGCATCCGTCGGGCATCGTGGCGCAGCTCGGCGGGGGTGTGTATCCAGCCGAGCATGCTGCCGCGAGCGATCGCCGGAACGGCATCATCCCCGAGGTAGCGAAGCAGCCGTAGGGTCGTCCCGCTCGGCGCGGTCGTCGAGGCGAAGGAGGCCTGGATGCCATCACGCTTCAGGCGCACCGCGACGCTGCGGATCTCGCTCGGCGGCGTACTCACGACGACGTCGACGGCATCGACCCCATTCGTCTTGACGGTCTTCACTGGATGGCTCAGGACCGCGGCCACGGCGTCGAGCTCATCGGTCGACATCACGCAGACGCCGAGGCCGATCGCCAATGTCGCCGACGTCAGTCCCCTCACGGCCCGCAGTCGCAAGCGGGAGATCGGTCGCACGCGCATCGGCGCGCGGAGAACGGCGCCCGCAGCGTCCGGCGGTCGAGCACCAGTGTCGCCATGGTGGCTCTTGATGCCGTTCAGGCGACTTCGCTCGACGTGCTTGACGAGCTCCGCGGGCGAGCTCGCGAGCGCGAGCAGGTCATGCTCCGCCATCCGCCGGGTGTTGAGCTTCGCGTGGCCCACCGGCAGTCCGTAGGACACAACCGGACAACCACGCGCCATCGCCTCCAGACAGGTGACGCCGCCCGTCGAGTGGACGAGCACGTCAGCGGCCGCGAGCAGGTCGGCCATCTTGTCGGTGAAACCGAGAACGCGCACCCGCTCGCTGTCCGCGAAGCGCTCGGCGAGGCGCCGACGGACCGCGTCGTTGCGACCGGCGACGCAAACGATCGTCGTGTCAGGGATCAGCGCCAGCTCATCGACGGCGCCGGCGAGATCGCCAACCCCCCAACCGCCGCCGGAGACGACGACCACATGCCCGCGGCGCGGCAGTCCGAGGGCCGCACGCGCAGCGCCGGGCTCGCGCGGCTCGAGGAACTCGGCTGCGATCAACGGGCGCACGACCTGCGCGCTGCCGGGACCGGCGATTCGCTCGACATCGCGTACGGAAGCCTCATACATGACGAGGTGCGCATCGATCCCGCGCTGAGCCCAGAAGAACAGTCCGGTCATATCGGTGATGGTCGCCACCGCCGGTACGTTGAGCAGCCGTCGCCGGCGCATGTAGCCAAGGACGACGGTGATCGCCGGGTAGGTCGAGACAACCACGTCAGGTTCGTGCTCCGCGATCGCCCGGGCGAGCGGCTTTGCGCCGAGTTGAGTGAGCATCAGCTTCGTCACCCCGCGGACCGGCGCCGCGTGCTTGAGCAGCCAGTAGTAGAACGAGTACGAACGGGGAGCGACCTGCAGCTGTCGGCGGTAACCGTCGGAGACGACGGAGCGCATCATCGAGCCCATCGCCGCGAGCCCGTCGATCAGCGTCACCTCGACCGGCTCGTCGCAGTTCTCGAGCTGCTCGCGGAGCGCACGAGCAGCTGCCGCGTGTCCCTCGCCGACGTCGGCCGAGAGGATCAGGACACGGCGCGGCTGGGCCGTGCGTGACACAGGACGATCGTTTGAGTCGCTGGAGCGCAAATGAAGGGCGCCGGGAGGGCTAAAGCACTGTACCCGCCACGGCAGAGGAACATAAGGAAATCGTACGAATCTGAGGCTGCAGGCGGCCCGGTTGGACCATCATCATCACAGGTTGCGCTGATACATCAAGGGCCGCCAGAGCGCTCACAGCTGCGCTAGGCGCGACTATTCACCCGGTGGCCTCCCCCCCGCTCGATTTGGAGCTGCACAGCACCGGCGCGCGCGGCCGCTCGCACCGCGGCGATCAGGCCGCCGTTCGCGCGCTCGGCAGCGCAGGCCTCGTCGGGCTCGTGGCCTGCCTGCTGCTACTCGGAGCCAACGCCGCCTCCGCGCCGTCGAGCTACGTGCCGTCGAGCGCGCACCGCTTCCCGGGTTGGCTTGCGGGCCCGCTGCAGCCGTTCGGCTTCACCACTCGGCACGGCGTGCTCGAGGCGCTGGTCCTCGCGATCTTCGGCTGCTACCTGCTCGTGCTCGGTTGCTCCAGCGCGCTCCCGGCACGCCGCATTTGGGTCGCTGTCGTACTCGCCGACGTTGCGGCACTGCTCGCCCCGCCGCTGCTCTCCAGCGACGTGTTCGGCTACCTCGGCTTCGCTCGACTCGGCGTCCTGCACGGCCTGAATCCCTATAGCTACACGGCGAACGCCGCTCCGCGGGACGCGATCTACCCCTACCTCGGCTGGCACACGGTGACGACTCCCTACGGCCCGCTGTTCACGCTGCTGACCTACGCGATCGTGCCGCTCGGTATCGCGGCCGGACTGTGGACCCTGAAGCTGGTGGCAGCGGCTGCGAGCCTCGCGACGATCGCCGTGCTGTGGCGCGCCTCCCGCCTGCTCGGCCACACGCCAAAGCTCACCGTCGCGATCTACGGCCTCAACCCGCTGGTCCTCGTGTTCGCCGTCGCCGGCGCTCACAACGACGCTCTGTTCGGCGCACTGATCGCGGCTGGTGCGCTGTCGCTGATCAGCGCTCGCGAGCGATCGGCTGGCGTTTCGCTGATCGGGGCACTCGCGCTGAAGGCTTCGGCGGGGCTGGTGATTCCCTTCGCGCTCCTGGGCTCGAGACGACGGAAGGAGCTGTTGATCTGGCTACTTGCCGGCGCGGTGCTGGTTGCAGCCGTCTCGTTCGCGATCTTTGGAACGCATTTATCGGGCCTCTGGCACGCCCTGGTCAGCGAGCAACGCGAGGTCGCGAAGCACAGCGTGCCGGCCGAGGTCTCGATGCTGCTCGGCCTCGGGCGCGTCGCAGGGAGCGGCTCAGCGACGCACTACCTGCTCCCCGAGAGCATCCGACTACTGTTCATCGCACTGTTTGCGGCGGGCCTCCTCGCGGCCCTGTGGCAGGCTTGGCGCGGTGCCTGGTGGCTCGACTGCTACGCCTGGGCCACGCTGGCGCTGCTCGCGTGCAGTGCCTGGCTGCTGCCTTGGTACGGAATGTGGGCGCTGCTCCCCGCCTCGCTCAGCTCGAGCAGGCGCTTACAGGGCGCGGCGCTCGTCGCCTCCGCCTATTGCACGGCGATCAAGATCATCTAGAAACGTAGTAACGCGGCGGCGGGGCCGCCTGTCACGGCGCACGCCGGCGGCCGCTTCGAGATCGCGCAGTCCGGTGCGATGCCCCAGGAATCCAGCGTGTTCGCGAGGACGTCGTAACCGGGGCGCGGCACGCCGTTCCAGGAGATCAGCGCCGAGTCCCACTTGTCGTGAGGAGTCTGGGCGTTCCAGTCGTAGAGGTAGACGCGCTGGATTCGCGGGCTCAGCCTGTCGAGCGTGTGGAGGATGAACTTGTCGACCGTCGCAGCGTGCTTCGCGCCCTGGGCGAAGCCCACATTGGAGTGGTTGTTGCGGCTGACGATGCCACCAGTTTCAGCGAGCCAGATCTTGCCTTTGACCGCGTGGAGCAGCTGCTCGGTCGTCCCTTTCTCGAGTCGGTTAGCGCCGAAGTAATTGTTGAGACCCCAATACCCCGGCTGCGTGTGTGCGTAGCGCATGAACTCGTCGACCCATTTGACCATCGGGACGGCCTCCGTCTTTGGGACGTCGAGCAGGTCCGAGGCGAGGATCGTGCAGCTCGGACAGTCCCGGCGCAGCGCGAGGTAGAACTGCGCGGCCCGCTTGGGGCTGAACGCGGTGCCCTCGAGGTAGAAGTTCGCCTCATCCCACGTCTCGAAATCCGTGACCCACGGGTAGCGCTTGCGGAACTTCACGAACGCGTTGCTGAACTGCGCGACCGAAGGAAGCTTCTGCTCGATGCGCGCGCTCCCGACCACATGGTCGAAAGTGATCAGCGGCGTCAGCCCGTCGGTCTGAGCATCGGCGAGCCACGCCGTCAGGTCTGCCCGCGCGCGCGGTACCGACAGGGCATTCCAGGCAATGTCATCGCGGACCTGGGTGATCCCGAGAGCGAGGAAGCGCGGGTCGCTGAAGATCGGCGTGGTGTTCTCGCCGATCCCGACAATCGGGTAGGCGCCAGCAAGGGCCGGCGCCGCGAACAGCGATCCGATCGTGCAAAGCAGCGCGAGCAGTGTTCGCGTCAAGCCCCTCAACGCCGCGAAGCCTCGCACATCTGGAGGCTCCTGCGAGTTATCCAGACGCCTTCGACGCGGCGGAGCACGCGGGCGGGGCGGTCGAGACGGCACAATCGGGCTTGATCCCCCACGCCGCGAGGATGTCCGCGAGAGCGTAGTAGGCGGGCCGTGGCGCACCGTTCGATGAGACGAGCGCCGAGTCCCAGCCGTCGTGGGTGGTCTGCGCATTCCACTCGTAGAGGTAGACGCGTTGGATCCGCGGGCTGAGGCCGGCTAGTGGGCCGAGGATGAACCGATCGACCGTCGCCTGACGCTCGAGGCGCGCCGCCGTCGCCGCCACGGCGCGGCCGCCGTCGCTGATCACACCTGCCGTCTCAGCGAACCAGACCTTGCCGGTCACCGAGCGCAGGAACTTCAGCGTCGTTGAGGTATCAAGGCCGTTTGCGCCGACGTAGTTGTTGAGACCCCAATAGGCGGGTTGCGTGGGCACGTTGCGCATGAACCCGCGCACCCACTCGGACATCGGCACGGCGTACTGCGGACCGGGGAGATCGAGCAGATCGGCCGCAAGAATCGTGCAGCTGGGACAGTCTCGGCGCAGCGCAAGGTAATACCCGGCGACGCGCTGCGGGTCCGTTGCCGTCGGCTGTAGGAAGAAGTTGACCTCGTCCCAGGTGACGAATTCGGTCACCCATGGGTAGCGCGCCCGAAACTCGAGGAAGAGCTTGCTGAACTCGGCGACGCTCGGGAGCTCGCGCCGCCGGCCAGGGACTCCTGAGTGATCGAAGCTGATCAAGGGCGTCAAGTGCTCCGCGAGCGCCTCGCGCAGCCAGAGTGCGAGTCGGGCGCTTGGATAGGGCTCGGACAGCACGTCCCACGGCACGTCGTCGCGAACGTCCGTTATTCCGAGCGCCAGAAATCGTGGATCGGTAAGGAACTCGGTCTTGTTGTCGCCGATTCCCACGGTCACGTGGGTGCTGGGCCTGGCCGCGGACGGCGACGTGGCCGCGGTGTCGCCGACGCCGACGCCGCTGTGACCGGTGCCACCCGCCGTGTTGTGGCGCGGAGCGCGCGCAACCTTGGGCGAGTGGTTCGCCGTACCGCCGCAGGCCGTCGCACAGAGCGCGAGCACGACCAGAAGCACGCCCCTTCGGGCGATCACGGAGAAGCGCTCGCGGTGAGGGTGTGGCACGCCGGGGGCAGCTCTGACACGGCGCAGTCGGGCGCGATCCCCCAGGCATCGAGCGCATCGGCGAGAACGTCATAAGCGGGGCGTGGCTCGTTGGCGTAGGTGATCACCGCCGAATCCCAGCTCGTGCGCCTACGCGGAGCGCGCCACTCGTAGAGGTAGACGCGTTGGATCCACCGACTCAAGCTCGGCAGCGCGTTGAGCAGGAAGCTGTCCACCTTCGCCTGGTGCCTGCTGGTCAATGGGAAGCCGACGCGGCCGTGGTGCGGCAGCGCGAGAATGCCGCCGGTCTCAGTCAGCCATATGTTGCCGCGGACCGCTCGCAGCAGCTGTTTGACGGACCGCTCCGAGAGGGTGTTTGCGCTGGCATAGTTGTGGAGGCCCCAATAGGCGGGCTGGGTGTGGGCGTAGCGGATCAACTCGCGCGCCCACTTGACCTCACCGACAGCCTCCCGCGGGTTGTTGAGGTCGAGCAACTCGGCTGCGAGAATCGTGCAGGTCGGACAATCGCGGCGCAGCGCGAGGTAGTAGGCGGCAACGCGCTTTGGGTTTCCGGCGGTGGGCTCGCCGTAGTAGTTGGCCTCGTTCCAGGTTGCAAATTCGGTGACCCACGGGTAGCGCTTGCGGAAAGCGCGGAACGCCCTGCTGTACTGCGCGACGCTCGGCAGGTCGCCGCCTCGACCGGGGCGATCGGAGTGGTCAAAGGTGATCAGCGGCGTGAGGCCGAGGCCGCGGGCGTCGGCAAGCCACGACGCGAGAACGTCGCGGCGGTAGGGGTTCTTGTAGGCGCCCGACAGCACGTCCCATGAGACGTAGAAGCGGACCTGGGTGATGCCGAGTGCGAGGAAACGCGGGTCGCTGAACAGCTGGACGTTCTCATCGGCGATGCCGACCAGCGGATGGGCCGCTGCCGGAGCGGTCCGCGCCTGCGCAGGGGCGAGCAGCAGCGTGCCGCCGATCAGCAGCACAACCACGAGCGCACGCAGCGGAGCGACCCGAATGAGCTCCATCCAGGTATAGATCGGCATCGCGGGCCTAAAAGTCGCGCAGACGGTGGCTAGCCACGAACCCAGCGGGCTGCTTCCCTGGATGCTCGAGACGCGGGGCGCGGGCGCGAGCTGGATCTCAGGCGCGCCGCGAGACACCCGCCGGCGTGGCGGCGCGAGGCTCCGCTGGCTCGGATGTCTCCTCGCCCGCGGCACCGTTGACCGCCGCCGGAACCGCTGGGCGGCGGCTCGACTGCCACATTGCACGACCGCGGAACTTCACGATCTCGAGTACGTACACGAGGTAGACGCTCGCGGCTACGACGACCAGGCCATATGCGACGAGCGCCGCACACCAGCCGAGGTTGAGCTTTCCATGGTGGTTGCTGTAGGGAAAGAAGCGGAGCGCCAAGGCGAGCCCGGCGAGCATCAGCGTCCAGGCGTAGAGATACATCACGCTACGCCGCACGCTGAAGCCGATCCGCGCCATCCTGTGGTGGAAGTGCTCGGCGTCGGCGACGTAGACCGGACGGCCGTATTTCAGGCGCTTGAGGATCACGAACGTCGTGTCGAGGAACGGCACCGCGAGCAGGATCAACGGCAGCGCAAAGGCGATCGAGGCCGTGGTCTTGAGATCGCCGGTTACCGCAACGGTCCCCATCAGCAGGCCGAGCAGGTTGGCGCCGCAGTCACCCATGAAGCTCGAGGCCGGATGGAAGTTGTGGACGAGGAAGCCGACCGATGCGCCCGCTGTGAGCGCGGCGAGCACGCCAGCGGCGTCCTGTCCGAGGTCGAAGGCGATCACCGCAAACGCTCCCGCGATGATCGCGCAGACCCCAGCCGCCAGCCCGTCGACGCCGTCGGAGAAGTTGACGACGGTCATCATCGCTACAAGCCAGACGATGCTCAGCGTCGGTCCGGCACGCGGAAAATGGAGGGCTCCAAACAGCGGCAGCGTGATCTCGCGAACGACGACACCGTGCTGCTCGGCGATCACCGCGGCGGCGATCTGACCGAGCAGCTTGATCACCGGATGGAGCGGGAAGCGGTCGTCGATTGCCCCGACCAGCGTGATCACGGCGGCCGCCAGCAGGACTCCGTGCCAGTGCACCGCGGAGGCGATCAACGCGTGGTGGTGGTAGACGGGACGCGTCACGCTCGGCAGCCACACGAGCCCGGCGACGAGCACCGCCGCGAAGATCGCGAGACCGCCGAGCAGCGGTGTTGCGCGCGATGCGAGGCCGCGTTCAGTCGGCCGGTCGACCGCACCGATCGCGCGCGCGAGGCGCATCGTCAGCGGCGTCAGGACGGCAGCGACCGCGGTCGCCGCAGCAAACGCATACAGCGCATCGAGCCATGAAAGCGTCATCGGCTGGCTGCAAGCATCGCAGGCCGGCCCGCCCAATGAAAGCGCCGCAGACGCGGCTGCAGCTAGACGGCGGCGGGCGTCGCTAGATCCGCGTAGAGCGGATAGCGCTCGATGATCGCGCCGACGCGCTCGAGCAGATCGCCGCGCAGGTCATCGAAGCTCGGGCTCAACGCGAGGCCGATGATCTCACCGATCTCGCGGAAGTCGTCCGCCACCAGTCCGCGCGTGACCATCGCCGGTGAGCCGATCCGCAGGCCCGAGGTGATACGCGGCGGGCGCGGATCGAACGGGACCGCGTTGCGATTGACGGTGATGTTGACCTGCGCCAGGCGATCCTCGGCGTCCTGGCCGCTGAGCTCGCTCGCGCGTAGGTCCGCGAGTACGAGGTGCACGTCCGTTCCGCCGGTCAAGACTTCAACGCCATTGCCCGCGCTGAGTAGTGCCTGGGCGAGCGCGCGAGCACCGTCGAGCGTCCGCTGCTGGCGCTCGCGGAACTGCTCGCTCGCCGCAATCCGGAACGTCACGGCCTTGGCAGCGATGACGTGCTCCAGCGGCCCGCCCTGCTGCCCCGGAAAGACCGCCGAGTCGATCTTCTTGGCCAGCTCGGCGCGGCAGAGGATCACGCCGGCACGGGGGCCACCGAGTGTCTTGTGGGTCGTCGTGGTCACCACGTCAGCGTGCTCGACCGGGCTTGGGTGGAGCCCCGCCGCAACAAGCCCAGCGAAGTGCGCCATGTCGACCATCAGATAGGCGCCAACCTCATCTGCGATCTCACGGAAGCGCGCAAAGTCGAGCACGCGCGGATAGGCCGACCAGCCGGCGAGCAGCAGCTTCGGCCGGCTCTCGCGCGCAATCCGAGCGACCTCGTCCATGTCGATCAGGCTGCTCTGCGGATCGACGCCGTATGGCGCGATGTCGTAGAGCTTGCCCGACACGTTGATCTTCATGCCGTGCGTCAGGTGGCCGCCGTGGGCTAGCGACAACCCCATGATCGTGTCCCCTGGGTCGAGCAGGGCGTGGTAGACGGCGGCATTTGCCTGCGACCCCGAGTGCGGCTGAACGTTCGCATGCTCGGCGCCGAAGAGCGATTTGGCGCGGTCGATCGCGAGCTGCTCGGAGATGTCGACGAATTCGCAGCCGCCGTAGTAACGCGCGCCGGGATAGCCCTCGGCGTACTTATTCGTCAACACGCTGCCCTGGCAGTCAAGGACCGCCTGTGGCACGAAGTTCTCCGACGCGATCAGCTCGAGCGTACGTTGCTGGCGATCGAGCTCAAGCGCCAGCACCTCGGCGATCTCCGGATCGACCTCGGCGACAGGGCGGTTGAAATAGTCGTGAGGTAACGCTTCCGACACCGTCCAGCGAGCTTACCAGCGACTCTAGACGCGGCTGAGCGCCGCCGTGACGGCCGCGTCGCTGAGCGCACCGGAGCGCACGATCCGCCAGCTGCCGGCCATCTCGAGCGCGCTTATGTCAATCACCGTCGAGGGCAGCCCGGGGAGCGCACCACCATCGATCACGAGGTCGGCGCCGGCGCGAATCGCCGGCGGCACGTCCTCGAGG
>DATAJI010000208.1:0-1916 GCA_036262195.1 Solirubrobacteraceae bacterium | reverse complement strand
CAGCGGCACTGATGCTCGAGACGACCAGGGGCTGCGCGGGCTGGGACTGTCGGATCGTTGCAATGGGGAAGCGCACCCGCTGGCCGACGCGCGCCGGCCGCGCTTGTTCCGGCCGCACGACGGTCGCCGAGCAAAGCGGTCGCGCAGGTAGCGCGACCGCTCTAGGCGTGAGGCAGGCGGCAGCGGGCGCCGGCACGCACGACCGCTTTCATCACTCGCCGGTCGCGGAGCTCACGATCGCAAGGGCGACGGAGCAGCCACGCCCCGACGACGCGGTCGCGTGACCCGAGCTGTCCGGGGGCAGCTGCCAGCTTGCGCCGATCCCGGCATCAGCGGACGATTGGCTTGCTACGCACGGTCAAATCATGCGGACCACGCCGTCGCTGCTCGGTCTGCTCACTCGGAAGCGATGGTCGGACCGCTGAGCGCTCCTGGTCTTGCGAAGGGGCCGTCAGCGGAGAGCGCCGCTTGTCGTCGTCCGAAGTGCAGTCGATCCTCAGCCCTGATGTTTGGTCGAGGGTGCGACGGCGAGTCGGTGTGAGACGAGTTCGCCAGGCGTTTCGACGTGTCCTGCTAGCTGCCGCGCCGCTCGAAGAAGGCGGCGTCCTCTCGGCCCAGCGGGGTTGACGGCGGCTGGTCCGCCCAGTGCTCCGCGGTGATCGCCGCCCAGTCGCCCCCGGCGCGCAAGTGGCCCAGGAACGAGAGCATTTGCACCTCCATGCGCCGCAGCAGCAGCGTTCGCGGAGGAAATGTCATGCGCCGCAGCACCGAAATCCACGGGGAGCGCGGCGGATAACTCAACTCAAGCGTGCGGCGGACATACCCGGGGTCGATCCTGCGGAACCCCTTGGCCAGCAGCCACTCGCTCGCCGTCGCGAGGTGCTCGAGCAACGCCGCGGGATCGTAGGACTGGGTCTTGGCGAGATACCCGAGGTGCTCAAGGGCGGCATGGACGCCGTCCGGATCGGCGTCGATGATCGCCCGCATGACAGCTCGCTCGCCGTCAAGATCCTCGTGTTCGAGCCCGCGAACGAGCGCGAAGTCGAGCAAGCAGACGCGCCCGTCGGGGCATAGGAGGCAGTTATCGGGGTGCGGGTCGCCAGCGACGATGCGTTCGCGCCAGAGCAGACCGAAGAAGAAGCGGAACACGATCTCGCCGATGTGGTCGCGTTGGGCCTCGTCGAGTTCCGCGATCTCCTCAGACCGCAGCCCGTCCACATACTCCGTGACAAGCACGCGCCGGGACGAGAGATCTGTGTACACGCGTGGCACGCGAACGTGAGGATGGCCCCGGAACAGCCGTTCCAGGCGGCGCTGCTGCTGCGCCTCGACCTCGTAGTCGAGCTCATCAGCGATCCGCTCGCGCACCTCGCTCAGCAGCGCTCCGGCGTCGCAACCCGGCGCGAGGCGCGTGAGGATCGGGCTGACGAGCCCGATCGTGCGCAGGTCGCCGTCGATCGCGTCGCCGATGTCGGGGTGCTGAACCTTCACCGCGACGTGCTCGCCCTCGCGGGTGTGCGCGCGGTGGACCTGACCGAGCGAAGCGATCGCGAATGGCTCCTCCTCGAAGGCGGCGAATACATCCTGCACCCGAGTGTCGAGATCCTGCTCGATCACCCCTCGCACCGCGCGGAACCGAAGCGGCTCTCGGTCTTCAATCAGCGTGCCGAGCGGACGCGCGTGCGCGTCACCCGAGGGCCTCTGGAGCTGGATCATCGAGAGTAACTGCGTGAGCTTCGGCCCAGCGCCCCGCATCCGCCGCAGCTGGGTGCCGAGCTCCTCCGTCAGCGCGACAAACCGAGCGTCGCGCTCCCCCGACCCCCCCACTGGCAAACTCATCCGCCACGCGATCCGCTACGCCACGTCGCCGACCAAGTCATGCACCGTGCACAGAGCAAGGATGGGCAGACAACAAG
>DATAJI010000207.1:0-2017 GCA_036262195.1 Solirubrobacteraceae bacterium | reverse complement strand
CCTTCCGGCTGCCCCACCAGCCAAACCAGCTGTCGCCGCAAGCGGCCACCCGGAACGCCGCCTAAAGGTACAACCTATGTAGTCAGTGCTAGCGCGATCCGGGCGTCAAGCGGCGACGCAAGGCCGTTCGCTGTAACGAGCCCTCCGGCTAATCATCGATCGGATCTTCTGCGGCCTGCCAACCACCCCTGCTCGAGGACGAGCAGCTTGTCGAAGGCTCGGCCGAGCACGATCCAGCCGGGTGGACCATTGCTGCGCAGATGCCCTCCGAGGGCGGCGAGGGCCATGTACACCTCTTGATTGGTGGGCGTCGGGCTCAGGGGCCGTGTGCCACACGCGCGTAACAGTTGCAGCTGTCTCGCAGATAGAGCGGCGCAGGCAGCGTCAGGATCGGTGCGTGCGGCATGTCGCAAGGCCAGCAGCCGTACGGCAATGGGAAGGAAGAGAGCGAGCGCGATCCGCAAAGCGTCGTAGCTCTCCAGCTGCCTCTTCTCGATGTGGCACCCGCTCTTTAGCGCCTTGAACAGCTCCTCGATGACCCACCGTGCGCGATAGGCGTCCACGACCGCGGCGACCTGTTCGGTCGTGTCGATCGGCTCGTTGGTCACCAGGTACCACTCGATCGGTTGCTCCCCCTTGGGACAGTCATGCTCCAGCACCGTCACGACGTTCACCTTCAGGCTGGGCGGCGAGCTGGGGGCGAAGTTGTTCGAGCGCGACAGCTCGACGGTCATTGCAGAGACGTCGAGCGTGACCGCACGAGCTTGGCGAGCCTCGTGGCGGTCACGGGGACGCCCGGGAGCACGAGGGCTCACCTGAACCTCGCGCTGAAACAGGCAGACCGCACGTCCGACGACTCCCTTCAACTTCTGGCTCTCGCCCACCAGTCGCCGGTCGTTCGCCAGCCGGATGACGTAGTGTGCCTTCGCCGCGTGAAGCTCGGAGAATAGGTCGTAGTTGTCGCCCTCGCGGTCCATGACGTGCACCGCACCGACAGCCTGCCCCAGCTGCTCTTCGCATGCCCTCACCGCGCGTCCCCATCGGAGCGACTCCCGCTGAGGATCGGCACGCGTGTGGCGTCGGTTTCTGTCGCGACGAGGTCGTGTCGTCCGAGCCCACGTTTCGGCTCGAAGCACCCCCAGTGGCGTCCGCGCGGGCGTCACGGCCAAGCTGGCATGAAGCCGGAACCCGCGTGTGCCACCCTCCTCGTAGAGCCGCCCCAGCCCCTCGCGATCGCCATTGAACTTCAGGATAGTGGTGTCGTGAAGCACCAGCACTCTCTCCTCCGCCTGGCACCTCAACCGCGTCTGCTCCGCGTGCGGGGCGTGCACTGCCTCGAACGTCACATCGTCATTGTTCAAGAAGCGATAGAGCGCTTCCAGTTGTCCCTCGCTCCCCATCGCTTCGGGGAAGCTCAGGTCGGGGTTGCGCGCCAGCTCCAGTCCAATTCGTTCCAGCCGCTTGCTGCGTCGCATATCCCCGAGCGACGCGCCTCGATACTCCAACGCGATGTCTTCCAGCCTCATCCAGGAGCTTTGATCACATCTCCCGGCAAAAGGCGATCGAGATGTGTGGGATCGTTAGCCCTCCGGTTCGTTACAAGGTGCCGTCCAGATTGAGCGATGCCGGCGCGGCCGACTCCACGGATGCGCGTCGTGCGCAGAGGCGCGGTGAAGAGACCCGCGACGAGGAGAAGGGTCCCGAGGACGTAGAGAAACCCGATCGCGGAGACCGGGGTCGTCATCGCGAGAATGGAGAGGGGGATGGCAGGCACGGCCAGGAGGGCTCCCAGCGCGGCGGCGAGTCGGCGCACGGGGCAACGTTACTCGCGACCCGGCACTGCGCGCACCTCGCTGCCAGGCCGCCGCCATCGCCTTTGCGATCACGACGGTGTGCGCTCGAACCGGTGAGACATGCCGCGCACTCAACCCCTTCTGGGGGAAAGCGACGGAGACTCTTGGCAGCATCAGGGCCAGGGATTGTCTCTCTCCAGTTGAACCCTCGGCGGGGTCTGCTG
>DATAJI010000206.1:0-11218 GCA_036262195.1 Solirubrobacteraceae bacterium | reverse complement strand
CCGATGTGCTCGGGTTGTGCGCGCCGAGCACCAGCACGCCGATCACCAGGCCGACCGCGAGCCCACCGGCGCCGGCCAGCTCGAAGCGACCGCCGAAGCGCAGCGCGCTTGGACGGGCTTTTGTCCGCGCGGGCTGCTCCTCGCGCGCGGCCGCGAGCACACGCCGACGCAGCCGCCGCGGCGCTTCGAGCTGGGGCGCCAAGAGCGGCACGACCGCCGCCGTCGCTCGCAGGCGCTCGAGCTCGGCGGCGCAGATCGCGCACGAGTCGGCGTGGGCACGAAACTCACTCGCCTCGACCTCGTCGAGCGCTCCGAGGACGTAAGCGGCGGCATCGTCAGCGCGCGCCAGATGCTCCGACGGTTGGCTCATGGGATCGCCACAGTCCCGGATCGCTCGAGCGCCCCTCTCAGCTTCTCGAGACCGAGACGCATGCGCCCTTTGATCGTGCCGACCGGCGCGCCGAGGAGCTCGGCGATCTCAGTATGGGTGAAGCCGCCGAAGTAGGCGAGCTCGATCACGCGAGCCTGCTCCTCGGGCAAGCTGTCTAGCGCGGCGCGAATCTCGCGCGCCTCATCGTGCGCGACCACCTGCGCGTCGGTCCGCTCGCTCGCCACGAGACGCTCGGCCAGCCCGTCGTCGCCGGCGCGCCGGCGCTCGTGCACGACGCTCCGCCGCAGCGCATCGATCGCACGGTTGTGGACGATGCCGAGCACCCACGTCCTGACGCTGCCGCGGGCCCGGTCGTAGCGCTCCCCGCTGCGCCAGAGCGCGAGGAACGCTTCCTGTACGACCTCCTCGGCACCGGCGCGCGTGCCGCAGATCCGGTAGGCGAGGGAGAAGGCGACACTCGCATGGCGGTCGTAGATCGCTTCGAAGGCGGCCATCTCACCGTCGCGCACCCGCGCCATGAGGTCTTCGTCGGCAAGCTCGCGCAAACGCGACCGGGCGAGCGGTCCCCGATGGGCTTGGAGCAGCGACATCCTCCTTCACTTATACGGACCAGCGGGTGCTGCGGATCAACTCTCGTCGACACCTGGCGGCGTCGCTTCCGATCCGCGATCAGCGTGTTTGGCGTGACGCTGGTGCGCTCGCAGCAGCACGAGCCCGGCGCCCGCCGCGCCGCCGCCCAGCAGCGCGATCGCCGGACGCAGCCAGTTGCGCGGGTCGCGCATCGCCGCGAGCTCCCAGCTCTCGAGCTCGTCCGCGGCGTAATCGCTGATGCTCTGAAGCCGGCTCGTCACGCGACTCGCGAGGTCCGGCGGCGGATCCACCGGGGATAGGGCCTCACGTAACAGTGACTCGACGTTGGCGGAGCCGCTCATCCGCCGTCCTCGGCGATCGCGACCACGCTTTCCAGCTGCTTGATCGCGCGGTGGATCAGTACCTTCGTCGCGCCGTCAGTCCGGCCGAGCGCGCGCGCGATTTCGCGGTTGTCCATCCCGAGCGCAAAGCGCATGATCAACGCCTCGCGCCGATCATCCGGCAGCCGCTTGAGTCCCTCGAGCACGCGAGCGAGCTCGTCACGGCCGTCGACGAGATCCTCCGTCGAGTGAAGCGCGGCCAGCGGCTCGCTCTCCTCGAGCGATGTCTGCGGGCGGCGGGAGCGGTAGCGGTAGTGATTGGCCGCGAGGTTGTGGGCGATTCGCAACAGCCACGGTCGTAGCGGCCGCCCATCGGACTCACGCTGGGCGCGCTCGAAGTGGCGGTAGGCCTGGAGGAACGTCTGCTCGACGAGATCCTCAGCATCGTGGTGGTTGCCGATCCGGTAATAGGCGTAGCTGTAGAGATCGCGCATGTGCTCCCGGTAGAGCTCGGCGAACTCGCTGTCGAGCTGCGCTTTCGTCTTTGCGATCTCGCTCACGCACTGAGCCTACCCCCAGCCGTTCAGGCGGCGCGCGCGCCGATGCGAGGATCGGAATCGGCATACGCCAGGTACTCCGGCATCGGTCCACCGAGCCAGTCCCACTGCAGCACGACACCGGCCCAGATCCGGTCCGTGACCGCGGCGGCGAGCGCCGGCGTGGGATTCTCCTCGCGCGGGAAGCTGAGCGGAAGCCCGCAGCGGAGGCGTACACGATGCGGGCGCACGCGCCAGCCACGCCGCACCGCCTCCGTCCCCAGAACGGCGACGGGCACGACCGGAGCGCCGGTCTGCAGAGCAAGTCGCCCGACCCCACGGTGCGGGCTGCCGAGCGGACCGGGGCGCGTGCGCGTGCCCTCGGGGAAGATCACGACGCAGTCGCCGCGTTCGAGGATCCGTTGCGCGGTATCCATCGCCTCCACGTCGCCGCCGCCACGGTCGATCGGAAATCCGCCGAGGCGGCTCATCAGCCAGCCCGCGAACGGGTGCAGAAACAGCTCCTTCTTTGCGACGTAGTAGACCGGCCGCCGGGTCAGCGTGCCGATCACGAACGGATCGAGGAAGCTCCGATGGTTCGCCGCGAGGATTACGGGGCCGGTTTTCGGCACGTGTTCCATGCCACTTCGCCGCATGCGGAAGTAGACGTGGAAGAACGGCTGCAGGATCGCCCGCCCTGTCCAGTAGAGCACCGGGTTAACGCCCTGCTCGAGCGCCCGCACGTGGTAGCCATGCGCGTCGTAGCCCGGCGGCGCGGGGCGATTGCTCAAGTAAACGCTCATTGCTGAGGATACCCCCGCGCCGTCCGCGCGTTACGGTCCGCCCAGGCCTGCGGACACATCGTCGATCCCTTCGAGGATTCGACAACCCGCCGTCACGCTGGCGTCGCCATCGGCTAGCGTCCAACGACTCCGCCGGAGTAGCTCAGCTGGTAGAGCAATCGCCTTGTAAGCGATAGGTCAGGGGTTCGAGTCCCCTCTCCGGCTCTCGAAATGCCTGCAAACTCCGATCTTTTGGTGCGCCGGGGGACCGGCGGACCGGGGTCCGTCGTCGGCGGTTGGCCTATTCGTTGGCCTTAACGCGGACTGCTCGGCGGCACAATTCGATCGATTAGCAGGGTCAACCTGCGAGCTCAGAGTCGTGATATATCGCCTGAAGTTACGCCGCCCTGAGCATCCCACCACGCCTTCGCTACCGCCGTCACGACCCTCCGGTCTCATTCGGGCTCTCACAACGTCAAGCACTAACACACCGAATGGACCGAACAACGGGGACCGGACACGCCCAAAACCGGGCGAGCCGCTCGGCGCGGCACGACGCCTCGATTTCGTCCGACTCGGCCGCCTCGCTGGCTACGCGGGGCGCGCGTGCCTTCCGTGCGAGGCGCGTCTCTTGTGGCTGGGCCGCAGATGCTGGCGTAGCCCGGACTGGCAGCGTGGCGGTCGAGATGCGAGCCCCGGGCCGTGGGCCTGCTCAAACTCCGTTCAGCAGTCCCCGTAGTGTCGTGGCGTAGGTCTCGAGGGCGTGGCGCCCGTCGTGGGTCAGCGCGACCGAGGTCCGCGAGGCCGGTCCGCTGCCCGTTTTGCTGGTCGTGAGGTAGCCGCCCTCTTCGAGCTTGCGTAGATGCGTGATCAGGTTGCCCGGCGTTAGCTCGATCATGTCCTGGAGGCGTTTGAAGGACAGCTGGTCGCCGTCGGGTAGGGCGGCCAGCGCCGCCACGATCTGGAGTCGCGCCGGGACGTGAATCAGCGGGTCGAGCGCCTCGGCGCTCATGCGCCTGTGCGCACCGTGTGTGTCCGAGTTCCTCCGCGCCGCCGTGACGTGCCGATCGCCGCGTTCGCCAGCAGCAACGCGCAGAGCCCGACACCGTTGACGAGCCACATGCCGCGGGGGCCGGCAATTGCGCCGACGGTGGCGATCAGCGCGACCGAAACCGCGAGTGCGACTTGTTGCCAGCTCTTGTGGATCGCGGAGCGCCCCGCCCAGATGGCGGCGAGGGCGATCAGGATTCCGTTCAGGAAAAGGGACCAGTAGAAGCCTGCGCTGTGGTGGGCGCCGGTCGCGATCGCGATCAGAACCAGATAGCAGACGAGCAGGGCCGCGCCCATCGCCGCGGCTTCGTTGCGCTGCACCTTCACCGAGTGGCCGCTGACGCCGGTCCGTGCTCGCGAGTAGGCGTAGATGACGGTGGCGATCCGGAGTGCGATCAGCGCGTAGAAGCACACCAGCGCCACGGGGCTTGGGCCGGTGAAGGGGTGCTGAGTGCGGACGTTTAGCCACACGATCCCGAAGCTGGCCAGCGCTACCACGGCCGCCACCAGCGACACCCACGGCGCCCGGAAGTCCAGTGAGCGCCGCGCGTCGGCCTGGGTCTGCGCCAGCAGACGCGCCGCCTCGCGGGGGTCCATCCTGCTCTCCTCAGGGGCTCCGGAGGACGGTCCAATGTGTGTAGTCATAGTCCTGTCTCCCAACTAGAGTTTACGACGCAAACCCTAGCGGACTTTGTAGGGCAAAGTCAAGGGCCGATTCGAGCAACCACGCTCGGGGGGGTCCCACGCCAGCGAGGACGTCGTTGCGCTTGGCAAGGAGGCATCTTGCTGACACGCGCGGATCGCGGGCGAAAGGGGTCTTCGGGCCGGCCGCTGCCTCCTCCTCGGTGAACGAGCCTGGTGGATGCCGAACTGGCTCGAGCGGCGCGTCCCGCGCATCGCGATCGAACAGAAGCCCCTCACACTCGCCCCCGCACTCGAGGACGCGTCATGACCGACGGGGCGTTCTCGACTCAAACGGGACCCCGGCGGCGTCCGCCAAGGGGGTAGCGCTCGTGACCACGCGCGACCGCTGTTCGCGCTGAGGAGGAGTCGCGCGCGGCGCGGCATTGCAGACGGCCGTTTCGGATTTTGCGACAACCACCGCGCGGAGCGACAGCGCCACCATCAGCACAGGCAGCGCGGGTGCGGCTGAGCCTCAGGTACGCTGGCGAGGATGGTCAGCACGTTTCGAGCGTGAATGGGTCGTCGAGCAGGACCGGCCTCAGTTCTGCTGGGTCCTGTCACTCGCTCAGCGCCCGCCGGATCAGAGAGGGGTCGACTACCTGTGTCTAGGCGGGGCCGGGTTGGAAGAACATGCGGTTGAGTCGAACGCTTCGGGCCGTTCTTCCGTTCATCGCAGTCGTGGTCGCCTTGGCGTTAGCGCTTTCGGATTGGCCGCTCGGCTGGCGCGTGTGGCGGGATCACCCGTACGTCGCTGCGTTCGCTGCCGGTATTGCGGTGCTGTTCGTTGCCGGGGCAGTGGTGGACGCACACTTTCGGCGGCGCGAGGCCCGTCGGTGGCATGGGCTCGGCTTTGTCGCCGCCGGTGAGTTTGCCGCGATCCAATACGACACCGGCGTCGCGATGTCTGCTCTGATCGGAATCGACGACGGGTACAGACTTCGCTCCGACGTCGAGTTTCATCTCGCGATCGCGCGTGACCGAGCCACTGAGCTGCTCCCGCCCGACAGCGAGACCTTCTTTGTCGAGCGCCGTGAGGTCGACGACGAGTTCCTCACGAGCAGGCTTGCGGTCTTGGTTACCGACGAAGCGTGGCGCCGCAACTGTTCGCAGACACTGAGGGTCGCACGAGGTCACCTCGTCGAAGCAGTCAGCAGATGGACGGGGACGTTCGCGATTCTCAATGACGACGAACAGTTCAATCGTGTTGCCCGCACGGTCACGATCACGGACCTCGTGACCGCTCTGCACATGTCCCTGGTGGCGATCGGGCCATCAGAAGAGCGTGCTGACGCCGACACCATGGGATTCGCCACCTTTGCGAGCCAGTGGCGGACACTTCTGAACTCGGTCAACACTGAACTCGACTTCTGGAACGCGCGACGGCGCATGCACACGCGAGTCGAAGTCCCCGACACTCGGCGAGCGGCCCGCGAATCGTGATCCCCCGCCTCCGGCGGCCCGCAAGCCAGCTTCGGCTCCCCCTTTCGCGCGTGATTGGGAGCGTGCGGGCGCCGCGTAACAGTGCCTCAAACCGGGACGGTTTCGTTAAGGCCAACGGCAGGCCCCGTTGGCCTTCATAGGACCTAATTCAGCCTAAGTCAGCCGACATCCCAGTTTGCTCACCCACCAGGAACCTCGGTTTCGCAGCTAAAACGGGCGTGTTCGACCAAACTGAAGCATCGCCTTGTAAGCGATAGGTCAGGGGTTCGAGTCCCCTATCCGCCCTCTAAAGTACCTGTAAAAGTGGCTGTTTTGCGTGCGCCGCGAGTCCGACGAGGCGAGGTCCGCCGTCGATCGTCTGCGCGGGTTGTCGCGTAGCTGGGGAGCGGCAGTCTCCGACTAGCTAACCAGTCGAGGTTTCGGGCCGGCGATGAAGGGTCTCGCCTGCGCGTTGCGGACTGGTCCGGCCAGCCGATGGGGGCGACGTGATAGACGTACCGTAATGGCGAAAATCGCGGTGACGGGTGGCAGCGGCAAGGCGGGGCGGGTTGTGGTTCGCGACTTGCGCGAGCAGGGCCATGACGTCTTGAACATCGATCTCGTGCCTTCGCCCGAGTCGCACCACCCGGGGGCGGACATCCCGTTCCTGCGGGCCGACGTGACCGACTTCGGTCAGATGGTCGAGGCGCTCGGCGGTGGGGACACCCTGCCGGGGATCGAGGCGGTCGTTCATTTCGCGGCGATTCCCTCGCCGGCGCACGCGACGGCTGATCAGGTTTTTCGCACGAACATCACGAGCACGTATGCGGTGTTCGCGGCGGCTGCGCGGCTAGGTCTATCGCGTGTCGTGTGGGCTTCCAGTGAGACGACGCTCGGTCTGCCGTTCCAGCATCCGCCGCGGTACGCGCCGGTTGACGAGGCGCACGTCTATCCGGAGACGAGCTACGCGCTCTCGAAGGTCCTTGGCGAGGAGATCGCGCGCCAGATCCACCGCTGGCACGGGACGACGATCATCGGCCTGCGCTTCTCGAACGTCATGGTGCGGTCCGACTACGAACAGTTCCCCAGCTTCTGGACCGACCCGCAGCTGCGCAAGTGGAACCTCTGGGGCTATGTCGACGAGAGCCATGTCGCACAGAGCGTGCGTCTCGCGCTCGAGGCGCCGATCGAGGGCACCGATAGCTTCATCATCGCAGGTGCCGACACCGTGATGAAGCGCCCTAGCCGCGAGCTGATGGAAGAGGTGTTCCCGGGGGTTCCCGTCGCCGACAGCGTCACCGGCAACGACACATTGCTGGATATCAGTAAGGCGCGTAAACTTCTCGGCTACGCGCCCACGTTTAGCTGGCGCGAGCTCTTCTGAGTCGCGGCTGGAGCCACCACTCCCGGGCGTCGTGGACGGTCGTTTTGAGATGCCGTGCGGGCGCTACTCGGGCGTCTCCTTCCCAGGACCCTGATTGCTTGCCTACTGACGTCTGAGCGCGAGTGCCAGAGTGGGAACGACGAAGGACGCGACAAAGATCGGTAAAGGCCTCTTTCCGCCGCATCGGAAGGCAACAATGTCCCCCTCGGCGGCGTCGAAGGTCGCAGTTCGGCTGGAGTTTCGGCCATTGCGGACTTGCAGGGGTGTGACGTCCAGGTTCGACTGGTATCTCGATCGTGTCGTTCAATTCGACTGACCCGACGCGCGCGCTGTCGACCACGACGTCGTAGGTGCCACGACGGACCTCGACACCGATTGTCTTATTGTCAGCTTCAGCGTTGCCGCCATCGTTGATCTCCTCTCTGCTATGCGCTCTCCAACGCCCCCCGTATCGCCAACCCGCGAAACGGCGGCGGTGAGCTCCGCGACAGCTTCCCGTGCGGCCTCCCAATCGCCGTGATGACTTCGAACCGGCTCGTTCACGGCCATCGTCGAGAGTGTGTCGCATCCGCGTCATCTCAGCGCTGTCGCTCGTCGCGCAAGGGGACAGCGCGACCGACACCGGTCGTGTCCCTTTTGCGCTGTAACTTCGCTTGGGGGTTCTGGTTCCCTGGGGTGAGTTTATGCGGCTGTGGCCTCCTCGTCGACGGTGTCGGGTTCGGCCTCTTGGTATTTGATTCGGTAGAGGTGTTGGCGGTCGAGGTCGGTGAACGTGGCGCCGTTGCTGGCGTGGCTGAAGAACAGGTCGAGGACGGCCCAGACCATTGAGAGGCAGCTGGTCTCGCCGGGGAATCGGCCGATGACTTTGGTGCGCCGGCGGACCTCGCCGAGCGATCGTTCGAGCAGGTTTGTGCTGCGCCAGCGGTGACGGTGGCGCAGCGGGTAGCGCAGGTGAGCGACGAGCGCGTCGAGGTCGTCGGCGAGACATCGGGCGGCTGATTGGTAGCCCTGGCGCTCGAGGTCTGAGACCAGGACCCCGAGGCGGAGCTTGCCGTCTTTGACGCTGGTCGCTTCGTTGAGCGCTTGCCAGTAGGCGGCGCGGACCTGCTGCTGCTCGCCTTTCGGGAGTTTGGCGAGCAGGTTGCGCAGCCGGTGAACGACGCAGTGCTGACGCTCAGCGCGCGGCCACAGCTCATCGGCCGCCGAGATCAACCCTGGCGCGCCATCGGCGACGATCAGCCTTGGCGCCGCCAGGCCGCGGGCGGCGAGATCACGGCCGAGCTCGAGCCAGTCATCGCGTGACTCGCGCATCCCCAGGCGCACCGCGACCAGCACGCGCTCCCCGTCTTCATTGATTCCCCAGGCGCAGACCACGCCTTCCTTGGGGCCGCTCGGACGGACCGCGAGATAGATCGCGTCAAGGAACAACACGACGAGCTTCACGTCATAAAGGCTGCGGCGAGAGAACGCCTCGAAGCGCTCATGCAGCTCCGAGCAGACGCGGGCGACCGTCGACTTCGACGTCCGCCCGAGCCCTGCCTCCTCGCACAGCGACTCAACATCACGCGTCGACAGGCCACGCACGAACGCACCAACGATCATCGCCCGCAACGGATCTGTGCGCAACAAGCGCTTGTGATGCCAGCGATAGAACAACTTCGAGACGAACGGCTCAGCCGTCTCACGAACCTGCGGGATCTCAACCCGCAGCTCGCCCTCACCGGTCTGCAAGCGCCGCGGCCTGAACCCGTTGCGCTTCCCGGTCCCGGCCTCGGGCCGGCGCTCATACCGAGCACGACCAAGCCACTGATCGAACTCGTCCTCAACCGCCCGCTGAATGATCAACCTCGCCCCGAGCCGGGCGAGCTCAGAGAGCATCTTCGACGGGTCCTCAACAACCCCGCCCGAGAGCAGCTCGTCAATGTTCGCTTGTATCTCCGCCGATGGCGGTACGGTGCGTTTCACGGCGTAGGCCTCCTTCATCGTCTTGCAGGACATGAGGGAACCTACGCCGTCAACTTGACAGCACTCGGCGGCTATTTACAGCAGTTCTGGGACACGACCCGCGTGTCGGTCGCGCTGTCCCCTTGCGCGGTGGCTGTTGCGTAACTCCTCGGCGCCGGGACGGTTCAGCCCGGCGAGTTTCGGTGTTAGCCGCTGTCTGACTGGCGGATCGCCGGGGTTAGGCGGTCTGGAGGGCGGTGTGGAGCTTCATCAGGTTGTGTGTGGCGGCGATGAGGCGCCATTCGGAGTGGCAGGCGGCTCTGCCTCGTCGTTGGAAGCGATCGAACCGTCGGTTGAACTTCGTGTGCGCGAATACTGGCTCGACGAGCTCTTGGCGTTTTCGGTAGAGCGTCTGCCCGAGCTCCGTTTCGAGGACGCTGCGCATGAACGCGTAGGGGCCGCCGTTCCAGCCGGGCCTGGTGCCTTTGCGCTTGTCAGCGTCTGGCGGAACTAGGACCGGGATGCCCTGGGCGGTGATCTGCTCCATTTGCGCTTGGTGCCAGTAGCCGGCGTCAGCAACGATCACCCCGGGCTGCTCGCTGATGCCGGCCGCGTCGAGCTCGCGGAGTGCCGCGTCGACGATCGGTCCGAGGTGACCGAAGTCTGAGCTGCCGGTGTTGATCTCCGCAGCGATCACGATCTGATGCTCGTTGACGGCGGCCTGCGCGTTGTAGCCCTGGATATAGCCGCGCGGCGCCTTCAAATTCTTCGAGTCCGGATCAGTCACATTCACCTTCCCGGACGGCGTCGCCGGTGGCGTGTAGGGCTTGGTCAAGTTGTGGTGCAGCCGCCGGCCGGTCTTGTCGACGCCGCGGGCTCGGAACGCCTCATAGGCCTCGTTCGCGCGGCACTCAACCCACAGCTCTTCTTCCAGGCGACGCTTCGCCTCCTTGACGCGGGCTGGCCGCGACTGCGGCACCGGCTTCGCGTTAGCGGCGCGCTCAGCCTCCAAGCGCTGCTTGGCTTCGCGCAACCAGCCGCGGCGGCCTTGCTCGGTCGCGAGCTCCGGCGGCAGCTCATCCCCGCAGCGATCGCCGTAAAGCTCGTCCTCCTGCCGATCGATCTCCGCCGCCTCCTCGAGAAACTCCCTGGCGAGCTGCTCGTAATCGCGGTTGGAGTGATGCGAAGCGTTCGCGTGCACCTTCGTCCCGTCGACCGCGAGCACCCCAACCCCAGCCAGCCCGGCATCCGCGCACAACGCCAAAACCTCACCGAACAGGCTGGCGATCGCGTCCTCATGACGCTGGCGAAACCTTGCGATCGTCGTGTGATCCGGCGCCTGGTTAGCCGTGATCACCCGGAACGCAACGTCCTCGATGCACTCACGCTCAATCACCCGTGCCGAGCGCTGGCCGCGGCAATAGGCGTAAAGCCAAAGCGCGACCATCATGCGGGGCTCATGTGCCGGCCGGCCAACACCATCCGCGTTATACGGCCGGTAAAACGCGTACAGATCCATCTCCTCCACCGCCTCCAACACGAACCACGCGAGATGGTTCTCCGGCAGCCAAGACCTCAAATCCGGCGGCAGCAACAACTCCTGATCACGATCACACGCAATGAAGTTCTGGGGCATAACGGCATCGTCTTAAACCCGCCGGACACCACCAATTACGCAACAGCCACCCGCGAGGACCAGCCGCCAATCTCCGGGCCGCTATCTCCCAGCGTCGCCCGCTTGAACCTCGACGTCATCCACGATGCCCGTTTCGGCTCCCACGATCGCCGAGAGCTTCGCGGCCGCGTCGTGACGCGGAACGTGATGCACGTAGATCATCGTCGTCTGGATGTCGGCGTGGCCCATGTAGGCCTTTACGTCTGACAGCGGGAAGGCCTGGACCGCGAGCGTCCCGAAGGTGTGACGTAGGTCGTGGAAGGTGATCGGCTCGGGCTTGGTGCGCATCGCGCCGAGGCCGGCGCGCTCGAGCGCAGTGTAGAAGCGCTTGCGCAGGGCCGAGCCGTCGAGGTGACCGCCGACGGTGCCGGCGAAGACCAGGTCGTCGGGCGCGGTGAAGTACTTGCGGCGGCTGAGGCGGTCGAGTGGCTCCATTGCCTGA
>DATAJI010000205.1:0-2199 GCA_036262195.1 Solirubrobacteraceae bacterium | reverse complement strand
AGTTGCTGCCGGGAGCGCGCGGCGGCTCGCGCACGCCGTGCAGACGAGCGCGTCGGAGTGCTCCGCCAGCAGGGCGATCATCGCCCCGGCGTCCTTGTCGTCGAGGATCGACACCAATGTCACGAGCTTGCGTCCGGCGACGACCTCCGGCAGCGACTGCGTGAGGGCCTCAATCGCGCCGGGATTGTGGGCGGTGTCGAAGATCATCGTCGGCGCGTCCTCGTGAACCTCAAAGCGTCCCGCAACCAGCACCGTAGCGGCGGCGTCGGCAACCGCGGCGCTATCCAGCTGATGCCCGAGCAGCGCCCGCGCGCCGGCGCAGGCGGCCGCGAAGTTGCGGCGCTGGTAGGCGCCTCGTGCGCGCAGGCTGACCCCGTCAACTGCGTGCTCATCGACCGTTACGAGGGTTGCAGCCTGCTCGGCGACGGTCTGCTCGGCCAGCGCCAGCGCATCCGGGTGAAGCTCGGAGCCAACGATCAACGTCGCTCCGGGGCGGACGACGGCCAGCTTCTCGCGCGCGATGTGAGCAATAGTCGGGCCGAGATAGCGCGTGTGCTCGAGCCCGACGTTCGTCAGCACGACGACCTGCGAGCCGACAACGTTGGTGGCGTCGAAGCGACCGCCGAGGCCCGCTTCGAGAACGCCGACGTCGACGCGCTCACGCGCCAGCTCCGACAGCGCCGCAGCGGTCAGGAGCTCGAACTGCGTCACGCGATCGGACGGGTCGCCCTGCGAGCGGTCGACGAGATCCGCCGCGTGCACCGTGCGCGCGACCTGATCGGCGAAGCGCTCGGGCTCGATGTCGCGCTCCGAGATCCGGAGCCGCTCGCGGTAGCTCAACAGGTGCGGCGATGTGAAGCAGCCGGTGCGCAGGCCGTGGCGCTCGAGCAGCGCGGCGATCATCCGCGTCGTCGATGACTTGCCGTTGGTGCCGACGACATGGATCGTCGGGAAGGGGATCTCGGGGAGGTCGAGGACGTTCAGCAGGCGGCGGATCCGGTCGAGACCAAAGCGCATGCCAAAGCGCTCGCGTGAGAGCAGGTAGCGCTCGGCTTCGTCTGACGTCCATCGCTCGTCAGACGTCGAGGCTTCGTGCGCTCGCTGATCGGAATCCGTCATTGAACCTCGAACTCCTCCTCCAGCTCACGAAGCTTTTGCTGCTCCTTTTCGACGACGTTGGCCGGGGCCTTGGCGATGAAAGCGGGGTTGTCGAGCTTGGCTTTGGCGCGGGCGATCTCGGCGCGCAGCAGCTCGCGCCGCTTTGCGGCGCGGTCCTCCTGCGCCGCTAGATCGATTCCCTCGAGAATCGCGATTGCGCCGCCGGGTATCGCGACGGTGGCCTGTGGCTCGCTTCCGTTGGAGTCGCGCTCGCGCAACTCGAGCCGCGCCTGCTGGGCGATGAGCTGCGCGATGTCGTCGTAACCACTGGCCTCGATCCTTGCCACGACGCGCTCGCCCGGCTTGACCTTGACGCCGTCGCGCCAGCTGCGGATCGCCTGTGTCGCGGTGATCATCTGCTCGATCGCCGACTCGGCCTCGGGGTCTAGCAACGCGTCGGGTAGCGGCGTGCGCAGGTGACCGGCGAGCAGACCCTCGCCATCCTCGCGGACGTAGGACCACATCTCCTCCGTGACGAACGGGATCAGGGGGTGCGCGATCTGGAGCGTCTCGCGCAAGACAAACCTCAGGGTCGAGCTGAGGTCGAGGCTTTGCCCGCCGGAAAATCGTGGCTTGACGAGCTCGATGTACCAGTCGCACAGCTCGCCGTAAATGAAGTCATAGAGGTCGAGGGCGGCGTGGGGAAAGTCATAGCTGGCGAAGCGCTCGTCGAGGACTCGATCGATCCGCGCGAGCCGCGAGAGGATCCAGCGGTCCTCGATCGCGGTCGGTCGGGCCTCCGCCAGCGCCCCTGGCTCCATCGACAGGATGGCGAAGCGAGCGGCATTGAAGAGCTTGTTCGCGAGATCCTGGCCTTGGCGAATCTTCTCGTCGCTGTACTTGACGTCCTGGCTGGAGCCCATCGCGAGCAGCCCAAAGCGGACCGCGTCAGCGCCATGCTTGTCGATCTCCGCAAGCGGGTCGATGCCCGTTCCGAGCGACTTCGACATCCGCCGACCGTCGGGGGCCTGGATGACCGATGTGATGCAGACATCGCTGAACGGGACGGAGCCGGTGAACTCGAGGCCCATCATGATCATC
>DATAJI010000204.1:0-2071 GCA_036262195.1 Solirubrobacteraceae bacterium | reverse complement strand
GTCGAGAACCTCGAAGTCGACCGGCGTCCGCGCCTCGCCGCTGATCGCCGTCGAGGCCGTCCGACAGAAGACCTCGTGGGCGCGGCGCAGCCGGCGCTCCTGCTCCTTGGAGAACGTGCTCGGGCGCGAGAAGTCGACGGTTCGGATGCGCCGCCGGCGCGTCGGCGCTGCTGGCGCGACGGCCGCTGCTCCCTCGCTCTCGCCGGCGAACAGGGCTTCGATCTGTGTCTCGTCGAGGTGCTCGCTCATCCGGCGGCTCCGCTCGTGAGGCGCATTTTTGGCACTCGGTAAAGCTCGTGGTCGCGGCCGCGCTGACTGATTGAGACAACGCCGCCCCGCGCGTCAACCCGCACGCTACGGCCGGTCGAGCCGCGCGTCCGCTCGGCCCGGACCGGAATCTCAGAGTCGGCGAGCGCAGCGCCGACCGCGATCAGGTTGTGCTTGCCGATGTCGAGGTCGAGGGCGCGCTCGAAGCTGAACATCCGCGCGCCACCCGCGAGCACCGCGACAAGCCTCGTGCGGGGGCTGCCGAGTCGCCCAAGCGCGGCGATCAGTGCGGGCACAGCCGTGTCGGCGTACTTGCCGTGCTCAGCGCCGGCGCGTGCGGGTGCCTTGGGGAAGATCACGTGTGCGAGCCCGACCGCGTCGCTGGCGGAGTCGAGCAGCGCAACGGCAACGCACGAGCCGAGGCCGATCGTCGTCAGGACACAGCCTGCATCTGCGGTCACGGCGAGCTCGCCCATGCCAACGAATATCTCCTGCGGGCTCACGCAGCGACACGCAGCCGCTCGAGAATGCCCTCGACACTGCCCTTCGTTGGCACCAGCAAGAACGTCGGTGTGCACTCCTGGTCGGCGATCGACAGCGTCGACTCGAGCACGATCACCTGGTCGTCGCTCACCTCGACGAGCACCGCGCTCGCCAGCACGGCACGCAGCATGTCGCGCACCCGCTCAGGCGGTGCCGGCTCGAGTGCCAGGCCCGTCAGTGTCGACAGCGCACCGAGGTAGGAAGCGCCGAGGATGTTGCCGATCTCCATCAGCGCCGAATTGCCGACCTGAGTGCCTGCCTCCACGCCGACAAGCCGGCACGCCGCCAGCTCGGTAGCGGGCGGCATGACGAGCAGGACGAGCGCTTCGAGGTCACCCGAAACGGGGACCACGACCGCCGTCACGATCATCTCGCCCGGTCCGGCTTGCTCGATCGCGTCAACCAGCGGCATCGCACGGGCTTGCGGGGTGCTGACGTCGACCGGAATACCAACCAGCGACGAAAGCGCTGTCGCCGCGGTGCTGGAGCCGATGTTGGCAACTTCGCGCAGCGCGTCGAGCTGCACCTCAGTGTAGGCGGGGGCCATCCGGCTCCTTTCCTGTTGTGTGTGGCGCCGAACGCCTGGTGTCATGTTTCTCAGGCTGCGAGCGCACGCGCCACCTCCTTTGGAATCGAATCGGCAAGCGCCTCGCAATCCACGATCAGCGCAATTTCTCCTTCGGCGAGCATCGCCCCGGCCGACACCGGTCGGCTCAACTCGAGCTCCGGTGGCAGCGGCCTCGTCACGAGCTCGCGTTGGCCGACGAGATCGCCCACCGACAGGGCGAGCAGCTGGTCACCGACGCGCAGGATCACCGCGTGCTCGGGCGGCTGAGAGCTCGCGCTCCCGGTCAGCAGCAACGCGGCGTCCCACAATGGGACGACGCCCTCGGGCAGCACCAGCATTGCCTGGCCGGCCGCCATCCGCACGTTGTGGTCCTCGAGCGCGAGCGTCCACTCGACGCGGTCGAGCGGAATCGCGTAGGGCAGCTTTTCTACCTCGACGATCAGCGCCGAGGTGATCGCGAGCGTCAGCGGCAGGCGGATCTCGGTAAGGGTTCCGCCGCCGGCCTCGGATTGCAGGATGACGTCGCCACCGAGTGCTCGGACCTGATTGCGGGCCGCGTCGAGACCGACACCGCGTCCAGAGATGTCGCTCAGGTTCCGTGCCGTCGAGAAACCCGCCGTGAACAAGAAATCGATCGCCTGCTCCATCGTGATCTCCTCGCCGGGTGCGAGCAGCCCGCGCTCGCGCGCGCGC